>DATMHB010000592.1:0-3579 GCA_035555175.1 Flavisolibacter sp.
TGTATTTCTTTTTTATGTTCATTGCTGAAACGTACTTAATAATCGCCCACGAAATGATCGCCCTTGATACCGGTTGACTCCGGCGTGGCACCATCCGAAAACAATTCCCATGCAATCATGCTCTTACAGATGTGTATGCCACGGTCGTTCACGATGCAGGTCTTCATCACCTGGTTCCCGGTGCTCTTGAGGATCTCGGCCACGCTCCACCCCAAAAAATTATTTCTCAGGTGGCCCAGGTGCAACGGCTTATTTGTGTTGGGGGATGAATATTCAACAATTACTTTTCTGTTTGTTGAAGAAAAAACAGGGGTGCCCGCGTGCCCGTAGGCGGCTGAAAGAAAGTCGGTAAAAAAAACATCGGCGACCGAAAGGTTAAGAAACCCCTTGATGACATTGTAGCCGGTAATAAACCCCGCGTGCTGCTGCAGGAGGTGATCGCCGATCCCTTTGCCCAACTGTTCGGGCGACAGCCTGAGTCTTTTGACCAAAGCGAACAGGACAACAGTGTAATTGCCTTCAAATTCCGGCTTCGTCTGGTTTACCAGTATATCATCGGCAAAGGTGGGAAGTTTGTATATTGATGTGATCGCGTCAGCGCTCGCTTCTTTTAACTTATTGATTAAGCTCATTCTTAAAATCCAGGTTTGCGGCGCAATTTACTGATTCGGAGCCAGAGCAGTTTCACAAGCTCTTAACCATACTTAACGAATTGTATTGACAATCTCGGGGAATTGCAATTATTTTCGCAAGGCTCATGCGAAGGATCCACAACAAAGTAAGGTCAGGAATATTCGCATTCCTGGATATATTTTATCCCCTGTTCAGGCGGTTCATGCCCCTGCAGACCTATCATTATGCCGCGTGTGGCGGCACCAATACTTTTTTGTCCCTTCTCATTTATTTTGTCTCGTACCATTACATTCTGAAGCACAAGATCCTTCATTTGGGTTTTATCGCTTTTCAGCCGCATATAGCAGCTCTTTTCATTGCGTTCATCGTAACCTTTCCAATCGGCTTTTATCTGAGCATGTATGTTACCTTTCACGGAAGCTATCTCAGGCGCCGGGTACAGTTCTTCCGGTATTTTCTTGTCATCATGGCCTGTATGCTGCTCAACTACGTCTGCCTGAAAATTTTCGTCGAATATTTTGGCTGGTTCCCCACGCCTTCGCAGCTGCTGACAACGCTCATCGTAATTCTTTTTAATTATTTTTCGCAGCGGCATTTTTCGTTCAGGTCGGAGAAGGCCTCCCGCACGACCGAGGGGGCAAGCGCTTAAAATTTCAGATTGATTTCTGACACCACTACACTAAGGTTGCCCACACAATTGCTTCTAATGAGCAGGTGTTGCGGCAAAGCATATACGCCGGTAAGTTTCAACGCATTCACGGCCCCGGCGCCCCTGATGCCCCTGGTCCATTCACGATTCAGCCACTCGTTCATGGTTTTCGATGCCGTGTCATAATATTGCGAAAGATCGAAGGAGGTATAGCTCTTCAGCTCATTGAGAATTTTTTTATTGAACAGCCATTTCGCTGTTTTGAGCAGCAGGTTTTTTGTTTTCAGATCGTAGTCGAGTTCCTGAACTTCCACGGATTTCTTTTCTGCGTTGTAAACCGGTCTGCCCGTGAAGATGGCAGTGCCTTCGAATGACCCGCTGAACTCAACGCTGATCAACAGGTTTCCTTTTTCATCTCCCGACACAGAGGTCTTCTCCACCACAATGTATTTTTTAAATAGTCCTTCCGAAATGTCGAATCTTTTCTTCGCCATATACCCGTTCAGTACATTGCTCAAAGAATCATATTGAAGTGCCGCTTCCAGGTAAATATTGAATCCGCCCGCGTGATTGGAGGTACCAAGGTTAGGAACGGGGGACACCGGTACTTCTGGTCGTGCAAAGCTCACGACCGGCGTTGCTGAAATGCCGATATTGATATTCAAAAGATCGTTCTTCGCATTTATATTTTCCATGCGCAACTTTTTTGGATGCAGGGCAAAGTATCCTACGTTGGGAATTGCATACACATTGTTCAGCATATTCCATGCCTGCTGCATGTAAGGCCTTAGGTTGAACACACTGAAAGAATCTTCCATGGCCTTCTTCGATGCATCCAGTTCGGCTTTCAGTCCTTTCATCACTTCACTTGTAATATCCTGGCCCCAGAAACAAACGGAACACTTGTCAAGGGGCTGAGGCTCGCTGCGCAGGATCTTTGAATTGAGAATAAAATCCGGCTGTAGCCTGAAGGTGCTGGTAAAGCCTACATTCACCCGGCGCTCTGCTTCGTCGAACCCGCAGCGGCAGCCAGGGGTCCATGGTGAAAGCACAGCACCGCCCACGCAAACCCTTGTTGAGCCAATGATCTGGTAATAGCCCGTAAAGGAAAGATTGAGGGTGGTTCCATTCATGCTCATTTTAAGCGGCGACCTGCGAAAATGATATTTGTAGCGCGTAGCACAATCAGACTGTACCCAATCATCGGGATATCTTGGCGAGGTGAATACAGTATCCACATTGCGCTCTGCCAGCGCATACACAGGCTTTAGATTGATCTGTATGGGGATATCGATCTCCGATTCAGGAAGCGAATCGATCGTAATATTTGATGGCGTTTTTTGCGCATAGCCCATTCCCGTTAGTATAGAGCAGCAGAACAAAAAAAGAATTCTCCTGGCCGGCTTCATACCATCAAATATAAAAAGCAAACCAGGAGAATTTCCTTCACAAACGTTAATTAGCCCTGTCTTGGTTCGGTCATGCTGAACCAATTGCCGCAGCCGTCGGTGACCACACACTCGATGCCGTAAAATTGTTCTTTGGGCTCGGATTTAAAATGAACCCCCTTTGCCTTTAGTTCCTCGTATGTGGCCCGGCAATCGGGTGTGGAAAGAACACCGGCGCCCATAACGCCTTTTTCTAATAACAGCTTCAGGGCATCCCGCACTTCAGGATCAAAACCATTGACCTCGGAAGTTGCCGGAAACAGGACGATCTCCAACTCGGGTTGTTCCGGTGGATTCACCGTCAACCATCGAAAGCCATTTTCCATTTTTGCATCGGTATTGACTTTGAACCCGAGCTTGTTCACATAAAAATCGTAAGCCTTATCCTGGTCATTTACGTAAATCGACGTATGAGAAAGTTTAGTCACCATATAATTTGTTTTGAACAAAGCTAGAACCGGCAGATGTATTCCGTTTATCGGATGTTGCTTTTGTATTAGCGGAGAGGGATTTTATGCACCATTAATATGGGTCACGAAACAATGCGGAACGACAGCGTGCGGCTGCTCCTTTGCCCTCTGCTTTTTCAGCCATGCCATGTTTCGGTAATACTGGGGCGCAAAGCCGATTTCTTTTTTGAATAGCACGCTAAACGATCCAACGCTTTCAAATCCCACTTCATTACATACGTCGCCTACCTGTTTGTTCTCTGCCAGCAGGTCCTTGGCTCTTTCGATCCTTTTTAGGGTGAGGTAGCGGTGGGGCGTCCTTTTGTACACCTTCAAAAAAAGCCGGTGAAAATGAAATCGTGAAAGAAGGGCGCGCCGCGCCATTCCGTCCAGATCGATG
>DATMHB010000593.1:0-3531 GCA_035555175.1 Flavisolibacter sp.
ATGTCCTTCGAATGGAAAAAATGTAGGCGCAGAACAGCTGCTTGGTGGAGAAAAACCGCCGAAAGCAAAAAAGTTCAAGGCATAACAATTGCATAATGCAACAAAACGGTTCCAACTGTTGTCTTTTATTAAATTGTTGACATTAAAAAGGAGTTATTATGAGCCTCACCCTACGAACAACACTAGGTTGTACAGAAGCTGTGATCGATGACGATGGCGGCCTTAAGCGATTCTATCAGATCGCTGATATTCTTAGCGACGATCTCAAAATAAACTTCACCAACAAAGAAGACGACTTCGACGCCATCAGTTGGGATTTCCATCTGGGGCATCATGAACTCACGTTACATTACAGCATTTATAACGGCATCTCTGTATTCCCTACCAGAACAAAGGATGCGCGAAAGCGCGACAACAAAGCCGTAGTGGAACTGGCAAATGTACTCGAAGGCAAGCTCATGTCGCTCGATATGCATCGCCATATTGCCTGAATAAGGCTGCGGTTGACATGATCCGCGAAGGTATTTTCCTTTTGCCGCGAACGACATTCATCAAAATATTTCCGGATTCCGCGATCAGGCCTTACCAGGCCTTTTCTTCTATCGATTCAAGAATGCTGTAATAGCTTACATAACGATTTTCATCGATCTCTCCTTTCAACACCGCCTCCTTAATAGCGCAACCCGGTTCATTCACATGAAGACAATTATTGAACTGGCAATCATTGAGACGCGCCAGCATTTCTGGAAAATAACCCGACAACTCGGCCTTTGAAACGTCCACCAGTCCAAATTCGCGCATACCCGGCGTATCGATGATCCTTCCTCCAAATGGAAGGTCATACATTTCAGCAAACGTGGTTGTATGCATCCCCTTTCCACTCCACCCGCTTACATCCTGGGTCTTTATCTGCAGATCCGGCACCAGTGCATTGATGAATGTGGATTTTCCTACCCCACTGTGGCCGCTGATCAGGGTAACGGCATCTTTGAATTGACCCCTGATCTTATCGAGGCCCTTCCCGTCCCGCATGCTCATTCCGATAACGCGGTATCCGATCTTTTCATACATTTCCCTGAAGGCTTCAAATTTTTCAAGGTCCTTCGATGTATACAGATCCATTTTGTTGAAAAGAATGATGGCGGGAACATGGAACATCTCGCAGGCCACGAGGAATCGGTCGATGAAACCCTGTGAGGTCCTCGGCTCTTTCACCGTAGCAACAAGCACCGACTGATCCAGATTCGATGCTACAATATGATGCTGATGTCGGCTCCTGGGCGATTGTCGGTTGATATAATTTTTCCGGTCATGTATCCGCGTGATCATCACCGATTGCTCGTTTTCATTCTCCAGCTCAAAATCGACGATGTCTCCGACAGCAATCGGATTGGTTGAAGTAATTTCATCGAGCTTGAATGCACCCTTCATGCGGGCATTCCAAAACGTTCCATTATCTTCTTTCACATTATACCAGCTTCCTGTTGATCTGTAAACAAGTCCTTGCATGCTCAGGGGAATGAACGTAAATACGTATATCTCAAAATTATGTCCAATGCGAGTAAGAATAAGGCCGCAAGGATGAAATAAATGAATTGCTCATCAAACCGTGTCCTCGTTACAACCTCTATATCCGATTTTTCCAACTGATCGATCTGGTGATAGATATTCTGCAGACTTTCCCGGTCCACCGCCCTGAAATACTGTCCGCCTGTTTGTCCCGCAATTCTTTTGAGCAGTCCTTCGTCCAGGAATGCATCGTTTTTCGATCTTCCTTCAACAGTGCTCATACCCACAGCACCCATGCCGATCGTATACACTTTCACACCTTTTGTGCGCGCAATTTCCAGCGCGGTGATGGGGTCGATGAGCCTCGTTTCGGGCGGCTGCTCATTACCGTCGGTCAGCAGGATGATGATCTTTGTTTTCACCTTGCTCGAAGACAAACGCTCAACCGCCGTAGCAAGGCCCTCACCAATGACGGTTCCGTCCATCAGCATCCCGCTCTTTAAAGCGTTGATCTGTTCCAAAAGACCCGCATGATCGGTAGTGAGCGGCAACTGCGTAAAGCTCTCACCCGAAAAGATCACAAGCCCTATCTGGTCAATGGGACGGTTCCTGACAAATTCGGCAGCCATCTGTTTGGCTACTTCAAGACGGTTCGGCTGAAAATCGTTGGAGAGCATGCTGCCACTTACATCCAGGCACAAAACAATATCGATGCCCTGTCCTCTTGTCCTGCTCTGCACATTTTTTACCTGCGGCCGTGCCAGTGCCAAAATAAGACAGCCAATTGAAAGCAGCCGAAGCCAGAAAGGCAGGTGAACGAGGGTATTCCTGAGCGTGCGCACTTTGAAACTTTCGACAGTGGTTACTTTCATTGCCGATTTTCTCCACGCGGGCGTGCGATAATAAAACCAGGCAATTACGGGAAGACTGAGGAGCAGGGGCAGCACCCATTCGTACCTGAACTCGATATTTTGAAACCAGTTATACAGCATGGGGTACGCCCTCTATAGTAATGATCGTTTCCTTTATTGTTTCAATCGACACCTTATTGTCTTCCTGCGTGGGCTGAAAGCGGGCAAATTTAACAAGGTCACTCAGCCGCAGTGTATTCAGAAGTGCGCGATACTGATGCTCCGGAATTTCCAGCCTGCTGATCTGGATCGCGAGGTCATCGGTTGTTTTTGAAAAGGACTGAATGTTTTTTCTCCTGTGCAGGTATTCCCTGAAGATCGCCACGAGCTGCGTATACAATACCTTATTATCAGCCGGTGCATTTTGTTCCAGCTTCTGTAATTTTTTGACGGCGTCCTTGAATACGTCTTCACCCGAAGGTTGCGCCGGCGCTTCCTTTTTGCGTTTTGGAGGAAAGATCAGGAGCAGCAGGGCCACCAGTATAACAACGAACAAAAGGTACCAGTACCATCTTGATTCGGGCGGCTTTTTTACATCGATGATCTCCCGCACATCGTGGTAAGGCTGGTTCACATCAAAAGGGGAAGGAGAAAAAGCCACGTCGATCTTTAATGGCCTGGTTTTGAACTTGCCGAGTGCTATTGCGGGAATGAGCCACTGGCCCGAATCCCAGCTGGTAACGAGAAAGGTTTGCGAGATTGTCCATGATCCCCCGGATCGCACCGTATCCACCTTTCCTTTTTCCAGGATTTCAAGATGTGCAAGACTGTCAACGGTGGGCCACACAGTGGCAGGTTTTGCAAAACTGCCTACCAGCTGAAGATGGAATTGTTCGCCGATCACGATCTTTTGCTTATCAGCAGCAAGCGTCAGTGTTTGGGCACGGCCGGCACAGTGCAGGGATAAGAAGAGGCTAAAAAGGATCAGGTTTTTCATTATTTGTTCCTGCTGATAAAAAATCTTTGCAACACTTTTACGTAGTCCTCATCTGTGCGGATGTGCAAAAGATCGCTTCCGGCCTTCTTAAAAGTATCGATACAATAATCCGTGACACGGAAAAATTCTTTTTCATATTCGAAGCGAACAAAAGGGCTATTGCTGTCTATCCAG
>DATMHB010000594.1:0-8600 GCA_035555175.1 Flavisolibacter sp.
TTTGAGGTTCTTGCCCTGGCCCATATCGCCACCTGCTTTTGTGGCGATGAGTACCGATGCGCGGTTGCCGCGGCGCTGCATCCAGTTACCGAGAATAATTTCCGACTCTCCTCCTTTATTCCCGGGTGCCCAGTTTGAGTAAACATCCGCTGTATCAATGAAATTAAATCCTGAATCGGTAAATGCGTCGAGCACGCGGAAGGATGCCGGTTCATCGATCGTCCAGCCAAATACATTCCCACCCAATGCAAACGGTGCTATTTCAAAGCCCGTCCTGCCCAATTTCCTTTTTTCCATTTTATAATTTTTAATCAGGAGTAATCTGCAAAATTACAGGCCTGCCGCCCTCAACAATGGAAGAGCTGCGCGTAGTATTGCTAAGTAAATCTTTGATGCTTAGATGAATCTTTACGGATTTCCTCTTTACGCCGAAAAAGAATGACAATTTTCAAACGCAAGGCTTCCCCGCGGCGTATATGTAATTGGCAACATCCTAGAAAAACCAATCCAATTCCTTGAGAAACCATTTCGATACCTATGAAGAAAAACTTCTGTCACAAAGCGGAATAGGCCCTCTTGCAGGGCTTATTCTTTTTTCAAGGAATGGCTGGCTCAAAAAGGCCTTAACAGGTATGATCCGGAAATTTTACTTTCTCAGCGATAAAAAAGGCGGCTCTGCCTATTTTTTGGCCGTCGCCGCCAGTATCAATACAATTTTGCTCACTTCAAACCAATACTATGTTTAAACCATTGTTCAGCCCTCATTCCGTGAATACGCTTGTGCGCGTAGTAGCTGTTGTCATTACCTTATTTGTTGTGGTCAACATATTCGATTAAGACGCCGGCCGAAGATCAATAGTTATTTCTTATTCCTTCTATAAAGCGTTCGATCGCCCTTCTAACCTGCGTGGCAGAAGAAAGATGGTTATTGACCAGAAAGGAAAAAATCAGCAACCTGTTCTTCTTCGTATAAAGATAACCGCTCAAGGCGATGACGCCTGAGAGTGTGCCTGTTTTTGCATAGATAAAACTGCTGTCAGCCCTATAATAACCCTCGAGTGTGCCCGTATT
The DNA here is from genome assembly GCA_035555175.1 of Flavisolibacter sp. Taxonomy (GTDB): domain Bacteria; phylum Bacteroidota; class Bacteroidia; order Chitinophagales; family Chitinophagaceae; genus Flavisolibacter. Next base: position 1,072 of record DATMHB010000594.1, read on the forward strand.
TCCGGAAGGGAGGACCTTCTTCATTCTTTCCATTCCGAACTCCGTTCTCATTTTATTCAGGACCGATACCATATCCTGCGGCGTAAAGAGGTTGAAGCGGCTTAGTCCCGATCCATCTACCCATCTCGGTTTTTGCGGAAGGTCCTTAAGATCGTATCTAAGGAGCGCATCTATGACCCTCGCATCATTCATCGTACCCAGCATTTCATTGCTCACCATCAGCAGCGACTGTTCTGCAAAGAAATTATCGCTCTCATACATCATAAGGCGCAGCATCGAATCAACGGGTCTCGAATAAAACCGTTTGGTTTTTTTGATCGCTGAGTCATTCCGTGCTACAACAGGGAGGTGAAGCGTATCGGCAAGCAGATCTGCGGTCACCTCACTTTCTGCAGTAATGAACGGCGTTGCTATATGGCTCTCGTTCCTGTCCAGTCCCCTCACTACAAAATGGTTCAATGCAAGGTCTCTCTGTACTGACGAAGGATACATTCCTTCGGCTCCTGTAGTGTCCAGCGCAATGCTATTCTGGAAATAGCGCGGGACGACCATAAGCTGTTTCAGCCGGCGACTGAATCGCACTACATTTCCATAAAGAGGCATGACACTTCTTTCGGCCATATAATCGGCACTGTAGTCGTTCCATGACCATCCGCTACCTAACGGCTGGTCTTTCCATCGCGAAATATCCACCACGATCTTCTTATTTTCCTTCCTCAGGAATTCAAATGCCGGTTGCGCGTTGAAGTCGGGGTGCAGGAATGTAGGGTCTCCTGCAGGCCGGATGTGCAGGTCGCCATCTTGTATTTCATAATGAAAAGCCGTCACACTATCGCCCAGGTATTTCATCGCTGCAAAGCAAGTGGGCAGTTTGGTATTGCTTGCAGGAACGAAATACTTATCGCCCTGGTAATTGTAGAGGTATTGATTCCGGATGGGATCGAAGACGCTGATGCCCACATGTGCAGCCTCAAGTACAGGGTCCGCAATTGTTTTCTTTGCTGAATTGCGAAGTAAGTGGTAAGGAGCGCAGGACACAAAAAGCGTAACCAGCAAAAGCAGCGGTAATATTGTCTTCATATTCGAACAAAGGTCAAATGTACGTTTTAACAGGTGCAGGATTTTCCTGACACAGGGATGAATTACCTCGAACCGTTCTTACGTATATTAGCTATTCTAAATCTAACACATGAAAAATATTATCAGACTTGGTCTGCTCGGCCTTTCGGCAGCCGCTTTCATCTCCTTTGCTCCTCCGGGCGATAAAAAAATTAAAAAGCCCAAATACATTGACAAGGCGAACATGGACCTTTCGGTAAGGCCCGGCGACAATTTTTATCTCTATGCCAACGGGAACTGGATCAGGAACAATCCCGTTCCCGGCTCGAAAACCCGGTGGGGTTCTTTTGATGCATTAAGAGAAGAAAGTTCAAAACGCCTGCGCGAGTTGCTCAGTGATGCATCCGCCAGGACCGGAACGAGCGCGGCCATGCAAAAGATCGGCGACTATTATGCAAGCGGAATGGATTCCGCAGCCATCGAGCAACTCGGATACCAGCCGATCATAGCCGACCTGAAGCGCATGGATGCCATCACCGATGTGAACGGATTTTTAAATGAACTTGCTTATGACCGTACGCAAGGTGTGGGCAGTGCTCTTTTTGGTTTCTCGATCCAGCCAGACCGGAAAAATGTTTCGGTATATATGCCTGCCTTGTCACAGGGCGGGACCACGCTGCCTGACCGCGACTATTATCTGAAGAACGATGCAAGAAGTATTTCCATACGCAACGCGTATCAACAGCACCTCGAAAAAATGTTCGGCTTTATCGGCGATGATGCCGCTGCTTCGAAGGCACATGCGAATGCTGTGATGCGCATCGAGACGGCGTTGGCCAAGGCACAGATGAGCAGGGTGGAAATGCGTGATCCTTACAAGACCTATAACAAATTTTCGGTAAAGGAATTTTCTGCCGCCACGCCTTCCGTAGACTGGACGATGGTCCTGGATAAGCTGCGGCTAAAAGGCGCCGATACCGTTGTGGTCAACAATCCTCAATTTTTTAAGACGGTAGATATTCTCCTTACTGCCCTTCCGGTCGAAGACTGGAAGACGTATTTGAAATGGCATCTGCTCAACAGCGCTTCTGATTTTTTGAGCAGCAATTTCGTCAATGAAAACTTTTCATTCAATCAGGTGCTTACAGGACAAAAAGAACAAACCCCGCGGTGGCAAACCGTGAGTGGGCTTATTGATAGAAATCTAGGCGACCTGCTTGGACAATTGTATGTAAGTAAATATTTCAAGCCTGAAGCAAAACAGCGCATGCTTGACCTGGTAAATAATTTGCAGCAGACATTTGCGGGGCGTATCAGGCAGCTCGACTGGATGAGCGATGAAACCAAGACCCAGGCGTTGGAGAAACTGAACGCGTTTACGAAAAAGATTGCATATCCGGACAAATGGAGAGACTACGCAGGACTGACCATCAGCCGCAACGATTATTTGGGCAATGCACGGCGTGTTGGTCAATGGGCGTATAATGAAATGATAGCGCGTTATGGCAAGCCGGTTGACCGGACACTTTGGGGCATGACGCCGCCCACCATCAATGCTTATTACAATCCTTCGAACAATGAGATCGTATTTCCTGCCGGCATTCTGCAGTTTCCTTTCTTTGATTTCGGTGCCGATGATGCCGTCAACTATGGAGGCATCGGTGCGGTGATCGGACATGAGATGACGCATGGTTTCGACGACCAGGGTAGTCAGTTTGCTGCTGATGGAAACCTGCGCAACTGGTGGTCGAAGGATGATGCCGATAAGTTCCGTCAAAGGACTGCACAGGTCGTGAACCAGTACAACAATTTTACCGTGCTCGATACGGTTCATGTGAACGGACGCCTGACGCTCGGCGAGAACCTTGCGGATCTTGGCGGACTGAATATTGCTTATGAAGCTTTCACGCATACAAAGCAGTTTAAAGAAGGGAAGTCGATAGACGGGCTGACACCAACGCAACGGTTCTTTTTGAGTTGGGCGCAGATATGGAGTAGCAATGCGCTGCCCGAAACGCAGGCGCAGCTGATCCTGACTGACCCGCATTCGCCCGGAATGCACCGCGCCAATGGCCCGATCGTGAATATGGACGCCTGGTACCAGGCCTTCAATATTCAGCCGGGAGATAAAATGTATGTAGCGCCGGAAAAAAGAATAAGGATCTGGTAGTCATAAATGTGCTTGAGCATCTTCGTCCCGGCTGTAAACGCCGGGACGATTTTTTTAACAGTAACTTTAGTGACCTCCGGTTTGTGGTGCATGTGCACGCTGATTTTTTTACAGGGGATATATGCGATTTGAAACCATCATTCTTGACCCATTCAATGTTGTCGGTATTTCTGTGCGTACCATCAATCAGGGTGGACAATCTCAAAAGGACATTGGTCAGCTGTGGCAGGAATTCTATAGCGGGAATGTCATGACAGAGATCAGTGATCGCGAAAGCGATGACATTTATTGTATTTATACCGGATATGAAAGCGATGCAATGGGCCCTTACACCTGCGTTCTCGGCTGCAGGGTTCAGTCAAATGCTTCGATACCTCACGGGTTGCAGCGTGTGCACGTTCCGGGCGGCCGGTATCAACTATACACGTCAACCGGAAAAATTCCGGATGCAGTGCTCAATACATGGATGGGCATCTGGCGCTCGGACGTCTCCAGGAAATATGCTGTTGATTTCGATATTTACGGGCACGCGTCGCAGGATCCGGAGCATGGCGTGGTAGAGACTTACCTTTCGGTAAAATAATTTATGAACTGCAGGTTTGCGGTTCATTTCATTGAAGGTTGGAGAACAAAATAGAAAGCCATGTTCGTTTTCCGTTTACCATATTTCCTTCTTACGGTCTGTTTATTTATGGTGGAAGTGTTTATAGCCCTTTATATGCATGACCGGATCGTGAGGCCTTATATCGGTGATGTGCTGGTGGTGATCCTCATTTATTGTTTTTGCAGAAGCTTTCTTCGTGTGCGTATCAAATTATTGGCGGTGGCTGTTCTGTTGTTTGCTTTTGTGATTGAAGTGCTTCAATATTTTGAGATCGTGAGGCGTATGGGCCTGGAGCGTTCGAAGCTGGCGCGTGTGGTGATAGGCGTGGGCTTTGAGTGGCTGGATCTCGTTGCGTACTGTGCAGGTATTGCTATTGTGCTGGTGTTTGAAAGTTTACGAAAGCCAAAAATGGAATTGCGAAGGGAAAATTCACTTTAGTCAAAAGAAAATTCTCATGGCTGTTACCGAGTGATGCTGTAACTTTTGAACGGGGGGGCGTCCCCAAAAGGAGTATCGAAAAAGCGTTCGAGCAGCGAAACAAAATCGATAAAGTTGAATCACCTTGCCCGCCTTAAATGCTTCAGCCCGGTTTCAACGACTGCACCATTTATTAAAATTCAAGATTTAAATCCTCTCCTGCGCCCGCAACCACCGCTCCGGAATTTCATTGCTGCTCGCCAGCAAATAATCCTTCTGTGAACACGCTATAAACTGCTTGTCCGGCAACTGCATCCACCACCGCCCCGTCTTTTTGCTCTGCAAGAAAATAGTTTCAACTTCCGCAAACGCCGTATGAAACTCATTGAAAGAATCTTTTTCGTCCATCATCGCTTCCCTGCTGCCCCTGCTTCTTCCATCCATCAAATACCACAACATGTGGCTGACCTGCTTCGCCGTAAGATTATCCACGTCTTTTTCAGGACGGTACCCGTAAATACCGATCGTTCGCATATTCGGACTCATGCCCGCATACTGCATCAGCGTACATATCTCTTCTCCATTCAAACCATTTGGCGTAGCAACATTCGCCGGCGCAAATGCATGTGCCATCACCGAAATGTCGAACGAAAGCAGATGACAGTTGCGGATCACCGGCTCCATCTCCTCAATATTTTCCTTCACCTTACCAACGCGGTAGCAGTCGAACCGCAGTTTATCCATCGTCTCCAGCATCCGTGGATGAACAAAATAACTTTGGAACCCGATATGGTTGTAGTGCCGCATGTAATTCGGCTCCGCGGTCAACAGCTCCATCAGGAAATTATCGGTACGGAACGGAGAATCTATATTGATGTCAATTACACTGTCAATACCCACGGCATCGATCTGTGTTTTTTCGTCGGCAAAAGCATTGTATTGCGAAAGCGTAAGGTCGTGCGACCCACCTAAAATCACAACGGTTTTTCCTGCCAGTACCAGTTCGTGGATCACGATCTTCAGTGCTGCATAACTATCGTTCAGCGATTTGCCGATCTTGATATTGCCCACATCGGCGAGCCTGACATCCGGGTGCCAGTAGTACAAACTGTAAAACTCGTCTCTTATCGCATTGGCTGCACCGCTCGCATGCAACAGTGCGGCGCCGCGCTGCTCACCACATCCCACCAACACAATATCGGCTTCATCCAGGTCGGGGAATTCATCTTCGTAAATTTTCACCGCCTTACCGATCTGGCCATCCTTATAACCCGCGTCCATGGAGATCTCACTAAGGCTTACGGGTTGCAAAAAATCCATTATCGATTCAGACATACTGCAAGTTTAGCGCAGATTATTCAGTGCAAAAATTATTTCCTTAGCTCGTACACTGCATAACCCCAGGGCTCGATTCCGAAACCCTTATCAACCGGCTCTTTACTCCCAGCAAACACATTGTTCCATTCTTTTTCGGAGGGCTGATCCTTCCATGCGATCTGCTGTGGGTTTTTGCTGAGATTCAGGATAACCAATACCTTGTTGCCATCCTTTTCTCTTTCAAATGCAAACAGTGCAGCATCGTTATTGGTATGCAGCTTCCGATAAGAAGCGTTCGCGGCCAGCGCCGGATTTGTTTTTCTCAGGTTAAGCAATGTCCTGTAAAAAGGTGCACGTTTAAACCGGCCGAATGTGATCGTGTCCTTGTAAAAAAATCTTACGCTGTCGAGAAACGGTTCTTCCTGCCCGCTGTAAATGAGCGGCACAGAACGCTCTATCGTTTGGGTCAGCACCGCGAAGGGTGCATGAACCGCGCCCGGCATCGTTTGCCAGTCAGCCCTGTTCCAACTGTTCTCGTCGTGGTTCGACGTAAAATAAACCCTGATCGCATTGGGTGCATAGCTGCTGTCTTCTTTTTGCAAAATGCTATCCATTCCGCTTGCAGGTCTTTCACCTTTTGCGATCATCTTCATCATGTTGAATGCGTCCCACGGATAGGTTGCATCAAATCCCGATTGGTACACCCACGGTGCGTTCACCTCCGCTAACATGAAAATATTTTTCAGCTTGCGCAATTCAGGAATGCATTTTACCCAAAATGCTTTTTGAAATTCTTCTACATGATCGCAGCGGTAGCCGTCGATGTCGGTTTCCGTGATCCAGAATTTCATTGCCTCGAGCATACTGTCCTGCATTTGCTGATTGGTAAAATCCAATTGTCTTACATCTGTCCAGTCAAATGGAGAAACCGGCAAATGCGTAACGCTGTCCCGGACATAGAACTCAGGATGAGAGGCCAGCCACGGATGATCAGCTCCGGTATGATTGGGCACCCAGTCCATGATGACCTTGAAACCCTTATCGTGGGCGGTCCTCACCAGGGTCTTCCAGTCTTCCATTGTCCCAAACTCCGGGTTGATGCTGGTATATCCCGATACTGCATAATAACTTCCGAGGGCACCCTTCCTGTCCTTTTTTGAGATCGGGTTGATCGGCATGAACCAAAGGGTCTGCACACCCATTTCCTTCAACCTGTCAAGGTGTTTTGAGAAGGCCGCAAAAGTACCTTCCGGCGTATACTGACGGACATTCACTTCATAAATATTACCCTGCTCGATCCAGGCCGGATGGCCGTCTATGACGGCAGTATCATTGGTGCCGGCCAGAACGGTTTCACCACCTGCCCGTTTGTTGTTGGCACAGCCAAATGTGAAATAGATGATGACGATAAACGAAAACAGACGGAAGCGCATAAAAGGAGTTTGCATTAAAAATACGAAGGTTGGAATGGATGAGTAAGCGAACCAGAGCTTTGCATAAATTTATTCGTATGGAAGGCAGGGCCTGGTATACGGATGATTCATTTTTTTATCTTTGCCGTCTTAACCAGACCAACCATTTATGGACACGCCCCCGGCCATAAAAACTATTTTTCTGGCAGATGATAACGGAAGGGATTGTGCGACTTTTGAAAAAGCGATCATTCGTGTTGATCCGCATATTCAACTTACTACGGTAACGAACGGGGAAGAATTGCTTCAACTTCTTACACATTATATACCCGGCTTGCTGTTCCTCGATCTTGAAATGCCCGCAACGAACGGGATACAGTGTTTGCAAACGATACGATCGAACCGGGTTTACGATCGTCTGCCCATCGTAGTCTTTACCGCTACCCAACGGACGAACAACATACAGGTTACGTACGGACTGGGTGCTAACCTTTTCTTTACGAAGCCGAAAGAATATGAGTCGCTTGTTCACTCGCTGCAGTACATACTC
>DATMHB010000595.1:0-4175 GCA_035555175.1 Flavisolibacter sp.
GCCTACCACGACCAGCTTTTTTGGTTTGAAATAATGCAGCAGACTCACCAGCCGCTGCAGATCTTCTTTGTAAATGTTTTGGGGAACGGGAATGCCCGATTTGCGGAAATGACCCGTCTTGCCGAAATGAAGGTCTGATACAATAAGCGAATTTTCTTCTTCCCAGAACAGCGAACGTTGCGCAGACAACCATAACTGCTGGCCATGTGTTTTATGTAAAACGGGTGCTTGCATAGGAAGCGCAAAAATACGATAACACAAACAGAAGAAGATCGAGCGCCGGCATTTTTAAACGCAAAGGACGCGAAGAACGCAACGGACAGAACGCAAAGTACATTAGAAGCTTCTTTACGTTTCAAGCTTTGATGCCCGCCGCTTTCTTCTCGTCATTTGTATTTTCGAGCGACAGAGGATTCAGTGAAATGATTTCAATCCCCATGTCCCTTAATTAATTATTGGCTAATATGCTGTTGTTGCCCCCCAGACAGGAGGCGGACCAAACTAAATCAATGTGTCCCTTTCGCTTCTTTGTCTAAAGGAATCTTTGCGCTCTTTGCATTTGAACCGTTGTTGTTGACAGTTATGCTCAACTGTTCTCGAGCTGTTGCTGCATTCGCTTCACCCTGTCCTCAAGTTTTTCCGAGGTAAGGTTCTCGCGCATGCTATCCACCTTTATCGGGAAACAGAAAGGCGTAAGCGTGTTGGGATACATGATGACGATCCTTGCACGCTGAATACGGTGCAGCATTTCCCTTAGCCTCATTTCCTCCATCTGCTGATCAAACACCTCCTGGAAAGATTGCCGGAGCAGCACATTATCAGGATCATACTCATTAAACACGTTGAACAAAAGTCCGGCCGATGCCTGCAGATGCCTTGTTTTTTTGTGTTCACCGGGATATCCCTGAAAGATCAGTCCTCCGATCACGGCTACATCCCTGAATTTTCGCTTGGCCATTTCCGTGGCATTCACACTGCGATGAATATCCTGCATCAGGCCGTCGGGCGAGAACAATTCGTAAACATTGCTGTCATCAACAGGTATGGGCTGATCACTGAGCAGCTCGAATCCATAGTCATTCATCGCAATGGAAAATGTGATGGGCGTGATCTTGCTGATCCGGTAAGCAAGGATCGCTGCCATGGCTTCGTGCACAAGGCGTCCTTCGAAAGGATAGACGAAAAGGTGAAAGCCATCTCTTGTTTCTATCTGCTCGATCAGCAATTCATTTGCCTTCGGAACGTGTGAGAGGTAAGCCTGCAAATCGAATAACGGACGCAGCGTTGTGATCTCAATCGGGAAGTCGTCGTTCTTTTCTTCTTTCTCTTTCCTTTTTTTCTGGCTGCTCATGACGGAGGCCCGGTCAAACTGTTCGCGCAGCACTTTACCCAAACTGGCCGATAGCGGCAGGCGTCCGCCCATCCAGCTGGGCACGATGGATCGCTTTACATTCGACTTTCTTACGATCACATTCATATCTTTTATCATCACCAGTTCAAGCTGTCTTCCTGCCAATGTAAAGTTGTCGCCTGGTTCAAGCCTTGATACAAACCATTCTTCGATGATGCCGATGTAACCGCCCCCGAGAAACTTCACCTTGAGCATGGCATCGCTTACGATAGTGCCGATGTGAAGACGATGCCGCATGGCGATCCTGCGGCTGTTGATCTTATATAGTCCATCGATCACCTCTACTTTTTTATATTCGTCGTATTGCTGCAATGCGTTGCCGCCTGACGTGATGAAATAAAGCATCTCCTGCCATTCATCTTCGGTAAGCTCGCTGTAGCAATGGGTTGCCTTCACTTCATTCCAGATAATGTCGGGAATAAATCCATCGCCTACCGCCAGTGTACCGAGGTATTGGATCAGGACATCATAACAGAGAAGCATGGGCTCGCGGCTTTCAATATACTGATCTCCGATGGCCGACTTTAGCGCGGCTGCCTCGATGAGTTCGAGCGAATGCGTGGGAAGGAAATAGATCTTGCTGACTGCATCGGGACTATGACCGCTTCTGCCTGCTCTCTGTAGAAATCTTGCAACGCCTTTCGGCGATCCAACCTGTATGACGGTTTCAACGGGCCTGAAGTCGACACCCAGGTCAAGGCTTGCCGTGCAAACAACCGCTTTTAGTTTTCCTTCATGCAACGCTTCTTCCACCCATGTCCTCAGTTCCATTTCAATGCTGCCATGATGCAGCGCAATGGCGCCCGCGAGTTCGGGTGCAATGCGGAGGAGCGTCTGGTACCACATCTCGCTCATGCCCCTCGTATTGATAAAGATCAGCGTGGTCCGGCTTTGTTGAATGATCGGCAAAACTTTATCTGCCAACTTGATCCCAAGATGACCTGCCCACGGATATTTTTCTATTTCGTCGGGTATTACCGACTGCACCTCAATTGCCTTATTCAGATTGGCCCTGACAATGATACCGCCGGTTCGTTTTTCTTCGTTGTTGTTGTGGTTGATGGAAGGCGACAAGAGACGGAGAGGAGACAGCAAAACTTCCATTGCCTGCTGAAGATTTCCTATCGTAGCGGAGATGCCCCAGACCGATAACGGAATCGACGCGCCGCCTTCTTGTGCAGCCCTTAATCCGATCAGCCTCGAAAGTGCGAGCTCAACCTGCACGCCTCTTTTGCTTCCTATGAGTTCATGCCATTCATCGACCGCAAAAATTCTGAGCGTTTGAAATACTTCGGGATATTGTTTTTGCGCCAGCAGCAAATGAAGGCTCTCGGGTGTAATGATAAGCACTTCGGGCATCAGCCTTTTTTGCTTTTGCCGGTCGGCCATGCTGGTATCACCGTTTCTTATCCCCACTTTCCATTGCAGCTCCAGGTCGCCGATCACTTCTTCCATTGCACGGCCAATATCTTTGGCCAGGGCCCTGAGGGGCGTGATCCACACGAGTTGCAATCCGTTTCTGGATTTCGTTTTATAATTCTTTGGATGTTCGTTGATGAATTGGATCAGGCTCCCCAGGAAAACTGAAAAGGTCTTACCTGTTCCCGTGGGTGCAATCACCAGGCCACTTCTGCCTTCGCTGATCCTTTCCCATGCTTCCTGCTGGTATGCAAATGGCCTGAACCCTTTCGACTGAAGCCATTCGTTGACCACAATGTATCCCGATGTTGCTGTTAACTTCAATGTTAAAGTGTTTTCAGGTACTCGATAACCGCTTTTCTTTCTTTGTCGCTCAATGCGTCTCCAAAATAATGACCGGAGTTGCCATAGCCGGGCAGCGTAGTATTGTAAATGGAAGGTCCACCCCCATGTTTTTCAGGAGTGAACTTCCATCCCACATTTTCATAATCGTATTGCGGATGATCAAAATCTCTTGACCAGAATGCCGGTCTTTGTTTGCTATCGAGAAGCGCTTCAAGATTTGGTATCGACGCATTGTGTAAGTAGGGAGCGCTGATCCAGATGCCATCAAGAGGCGGCGCGATGTAACCATTGAATGGTTCGAGTTTTGCCGGATGATCACCTTGTGTAAACCAGCTCTTATTGAACCAGCTGAGGAACTGCGGCGAGGAATAATTTGTTTTATTCAAAAGCGAGTCGGTGCCAATGATAGACTGTGGTATGAGCAGATTGGGATAAACATCTTTTCTGCCATAAGTGCCGTGACAACTTGCGCAATTATTTTCAAAAATCATTTTTCCTTCCGCGGCAAGCTTGCCATCAATTTTACCGGGATACTTCGGAGGCTGAATGGAATAAAGATACGCAAGGAGGTCGGGCATGTGTTCGTCTACCTGTCTCGATTCGGAAGTGTCATTGACAGTAAAAAGATTCGAAGCCATAAGAAATCTTCCAAAATCACCACGGCCAAATCCGTTATAAAACATGCCATTCTTTTTCTTGAGGAGCCACCACGGCGGCGTGTCGGTAGGAACTACCTGTTTCGGTACTGCCAGTTGTAATGCATCATTCCATCGGAATGTTACCGGGTCCCTGTGCGCTGCAAGGACGGCCGTGAGATGATCGGCAACATTCACGCCTTTGGTCGACGCATACAAATACGGAGCGATGGTCTTGCTCACGGTTAAAAACGGAGCAGCGGCTTCGTATTGCTTTGGCGCGTTCAGCTTCAGGATCTTTTCAAGCAGTTCGAAATTGCGGGGATTGAGCTTTTCATTTTGTGTAAAGTCAACGAATGAATTTC
>DATMHB010000596.1:0-3885 GCA_035555175.1 Flavisolibacter sp.
CGATTGTAATTGTCTTCATTTTATTTTGATTGTTATTTGACGCTTATTGCCGGATCGTACTCCGTTTTATTTATCCCTGCTCTGCGAATGAAAGAACAGGCTGTTGATGCTCTTGTTCTCGTATGCATTCCGAATGGCCACTGCAAACAGTTCGGCTGTTGTAATGGCCCTGATCTTATTTGATTCCTTTTTCAGCGGAATGGTGTCGCACACGATCAATTCTTCGAGCACCGAATTCTCTATGTTTTCATAGGCCTTCCCGCTGAGAACCGGATGGGTGATCAATGCCCTTACAGTTCTGGCACCTTTATCTTTTAAAAGAGCTGCACTTTTCGCCAGCGTTCCACCGGTATCACAAATATCATCGATGATCACTATGTCCCGGTCGGTAACATCTCCGATCACCACCATGCTGGCTATCTCGTTCGCCCTTTTTCGGTGCTTATCGCAGATCACCATGTCGGCCTCAAAATAGGAAGCGATCTCACGGATACGATTGGTAGCTCCTACATCGGGGGCCGCAAAGGTAAGGTTTTCGACCCTCAGTTGTGTTATATAAGGTATAAAAACAGCAGAACTGTCGAGATGGTCTACGGGTATGTCGAAATAGCCCTGGATCTGGGGTGCGTGAAGGTCCATAGTAATCACCCTGTTTGCGCCTGCGGCCACCAGCATATTGGCCACCAGTTTACTGCCGATGGCTACCCTGGGCCTGTCCTTGCGGTCCTGCCTGGCATAACCATAATAAGGAATAACGACAATGATCTTATACGCCGAGGCCCTGCGTGCCGCATCGATCATCAGGAGAAGCTCCATTAAATTATCGGCAGGAGAATACGTGCTCTGCACCAGGAAAACAAAATCCCCCCTTATGCTTTCGAGGAATATGGGCTGAATTTCTCCGTCACTGAACTTCTGAATATTGATCTTACCGAGCTTGGTGCCGTAGGATTTGCAGATCTTTTCGGCGAGCTTCTGCGAGCCGGTTCCGGCAAAAATTTTCGCTGAGGGATTCATAGCTGAAATGTGCCGCGAAGATATGGCTAAGGAAGAAAAGAATTGATGTGCACGAAGAAATTGCCGGGAATCAAGGGATGCACCGAAAAACAAAAGGAGAAAAAGCCGGTTCACACCGTTTTTTCTCCTTTTATATGCAGGATTACTGATCTACTTTAAAGCCGTAACGCTGGCAGCTGCACCTGAATAGCTAAGGTCAGCTTTCTGCTCTGTCTTTGATTGCTGAGCCACGTCATGGTTCACGCTATAATAAACAGTGCGGCAAACGAAAATGGCCAAAAAAAGAGAAATTCCGTAAACAAGCATGAAGAATAAAACAGGATGCAGGGCACCCATAGATGAGGTAGATCTTCTTCTCATAGGAGGACTGATTTATAGATTTTTTAAAGGATAATTGACAAGGATAAAAATAAATTCAAATCCTCGAAAATGCAAGCGCGGAACTACTCAATTAAGGAATGGGCAAAAGACGATCGGCCCCGCGAAAAACTGCTTTTAAAGGGCGTAGCCGGGCTGAGCAATTCAGAACTGATTGCGATACTGATTATCAATGGTTTTAAAGAAAAGACCGCGGTAAGCCTGGCCCAGGAGATCTTAAGGGCAGGCAAGGATAACCTGAACGAATTAGGTAAGCTTACAGCAAAAGAACTTATGAAGATCAGGGGCATCGGCGAAGCCAAGGCCATCGCCATTGTTGCCGCCTTTGAATTGGGCAGGCGAAGACAGGCCGCCATTTCCCGGGAAAAAGCCGTCATAACCGGAAGCTCGGATGTGGCCCGGGAGCTGCAATGCCGCCTGAGGGACTATAAACATGAGGTTTTTGCCGTATTGTTCCTGAACCGGGCCAATAAGGTCAATCATTTCCAGATCATGAGCGAGGGCGGCATTACCGGCACCATTGCAGACCCCAGGATCATCATGAAAAAAGCGCTGGAAGAAGATGCCGTGAGTCTTATTCTTTGTCACAACCACCCCTCCGGCAGTCTCAAGCCAAGCAGGGCAGATGAAGACCTGACCCATAAACTAAAAGGCGCAGCCCAGTATTTTGATATCAAAATTCTTGACCACCTGATTGTGAGCGATGATGGCTATTTCAGCTTTGCAGATGAAGGTTTGCTTTGATGCGTCAGGCCTGGGCCGTAGGTCCCCCGAAAGTCATCGGGATCTGAATTTCTTCAAGATCCTTTATTGGTCCATTCGTCGATTCATACCGGTTCACATTTTCCATAAGGGCTTTCATGAATCTTTTGGCATGTTGCGGCGTAAAAATGATCCGCGATTTCACCTTGCTTTTTGGAGTGCCCGGCATCACGTTCACAAAATCGATGACAAATTCTGCATGTGAATGCGTAATGATGGCTAAGTTGGCATAGGTTCCCTCTGCAATCTCTTCCGCTATCTCAATGTTGATCTGGTTAGCCTGCTGGTTTTGCTGGTCCATAAAGGTGATTTATCATTCAAAAGTATGAAACCATTCAGTATGTAAATAAAAAGACCTCCCGCGAGATGCAAGAGGCTTTTATTGAGTTTATGATGGTGAGATCAACTGCCTGCATTGAGCGCATCAACCAGCTGCTTCAAAAGGTTCTCATCGATCTTTCCTTTTTTGTGCGCGCTGAAAAAGCTTTCCACTTTCGGATCGCCATTCAATACCGACTTGATCGATTTTTCTTTCAACACGAGCTTGATCATTTCCTTTTTTGGCGTCAGCAGATAAAAATCTTCCGTGTCCACATATTCATCATATTTATTCCCCGACTGGATCAGACCATTCGTTTGATAATCGGCTGCCTTGAATTTTGTGATCAGTAGCTTGAACAGAGAATAACCCTTTTCATTTTCCACGACAGGCTCGTAATAATTCAAATCAGTGGAATTCTGCAAACGCTGAAATGTATAAGTCCTTTCATCATCGGAAACGGTGAATTTGCTAACATCCGAGCTATTGATCTCCACCACGGTTGAACTATCAAGAAGCACCAGCAGCTTCCTGCCAACCTTATCGTAATTGTACAAAACATTGGGATCTAAGAACCTTACGTTCTGGTCGTTGGTTACAGAGCCCTTCACCCATTTTTCAAAAAGGTAGCGGTTGCCTTTGGTGTTTTCTTTGATCATGAAAACCGGAAGCGAACTACCCCGGTACACGTTACCGCTTTCGGTGCTAATAAAATTCTGGAAGGAGGTCTGGATGGAGGGCGCGGATACTTGTTGAGAATAGCTGGCAGAGGCACAGAAAAACAACAGAAAAAATAAAATTTGATACCTTTTCATAATTGCATTTTTCACTGAAGAATTGATGTAAAGTCAGCATCCCGCCTAAGCGGGATGCTGACTTATTTATTTATGTCTGACCGCACATGATTCACTCAAACCCTTGAATTGGGATTATTAAATCTTCAAATCCCATGGGTTCATTATTGCTTAACAAAATTATCGATCAACGAGCGCGTACCACCCGAACTATTGATCAATACCATATAAGTCCTGAATGTTGATCCCTTATATTTTGTACTGGCGTTACCAACAATATTATAACCGACAAGCACGGGCGCTGTAGCAAGCGTAAAGCCTCCGGCTGCGATATCCGCCTTGACCTGGTCGCTAAGTGACACAGAGAAGTTGCTCAACACACCAGCATTGTTGGTGAAGCTTAATGAAATTCCTGCTGATGATGAAACGAAGGTTTGCATGTAGCTTTCAGGAAGCAATAACGTTGTGGCGCCGAGAGGGGAAACTGATACAGTCTGACCCGTAAACGAGCCGGCGCCGGGTGCGGCGGTAGTGTCCGGGCTGTTAAACCTAGTAAAATCCCAGGTATAAGTTCCGGCTAGCGGATTACCGATAGAATGGTAATAAACTGTGTTC
>DATMHB010000597.1:0-3027 GCA_035555175.1 Flavisolibacter sp.
TTCTGTTGATCCGCGTTGGACGCCGCCTGATGCTGTACGCCAGCCATCCGGAGGATCTGGCCTGTTCCGAGTTTCTGGGCGTCATCCAGATGCGAGTTCACCCAAGCTTTGCTGTATCGTCATTGCCGTGAATGCCATCTCGCGATATGATGTAACGCCTTTGTATTATTATATTCTCTGCGTTTTTGTGCAAATGATCGCATTTTACCTCAGTAAAGATAAACCCGCAAGAACACTGCTGATATTTGCGACCCTCGGCCTTGCCGCCATGTTGATCGGCATTATGACGACAGGAAAGATCGCGATCTATTCTTTCCTTAGCGGCGGCTTGTTCTGTTCCATCATGTGGCCGGCCATCTTTAATCTTTCAATTCTGGGCTTGGGAAAATATACTACACAAGGTTCTGCCTTCCTGATCATGATGATCCTTGGAGGCGGTATCATTCCTCCCATCCAGGGGAAAATGGCCGATTATATTCAAACGAAATCTGATGTGGTGGGCACAGGAATTCATCAGTCGTATTGGGTACCTGTTCTTTGTTTTGCTTACCTTGCCTTTTTCGGATTTGTGGTCAGGGGAATTTTGAGCAAACAGGGTATAAATTATGAAACCATCGCCGATGAAGACCTCGATGCCATTGCCACTTCTCCGGAAGGTGCTTTAGACGTTACTGACCAAAAATAATTTTTGAATGATCGATCTTTCTAACGAATACGCTGTTGGGATAGACATTGGAGGAACCAATACCAAATACGGCGTCGTTAATCACAGAGGAGAAATTGTAGAAAAAGGCGAGATCAAAACTGACGCCTATCCAAAAATCGAAGCCTACATCGATGCCTTATACGATACCCTGATGCCCATACTTGATGGGAACACAAAAGATGGAAAGGTAAAAGGTATTGGCGTGGGCGCTCCTAACGGCAATTACTACACGGGTACCATTGAATACGCCCCGAACCTCCACTGGAAGGGGATCATACCCGTTACTAAGATGATCACTGAAAAATTCGGACTTCCCTGCTCGCTCACCAATGACGCGAATGCGGCCGCCGTAGGCGAAATGAATTATGGCGCGGCAAGGGGAATGAGGGATTTTATCATGATCACGCTTGGAACCGGAGTCGGAAGCGGCATTGTATCGAATGGTCAGCTGGTGCTGGGCCACGATGGATTTGCCGGCGAGCTCGGACATACCATTATTCGCCCTGGAGGCAGAAAGCACTGGTCGACCAATCTTGACGGGTCGTTGGAAGCTTATTGTTCTGCCACCGGCATTACTATTACTGCAAAGGAAATGCTCGAGAAGTCGAACGAAGATTGCCTGCTCAGAAAATATGATCCAAAAAAAATAGATTCAAAAATTGTTTTTGAATGTGCAATGCAAGGCGATAAGATTGCCAAAGAAGTGTACCGGTTTACCGGTCAGATCCTCGGGGAAGCCCTTGCGAATTTTGTCATGTTCTCTTCTCCTGAGGCCATTGTGCTATTTGGAGGAGTGATCAAGGCAGGTGATCTCATCTTGCTGCCTACCAGAGAGCATATGGAAAAAAATGTATTGCCCATTTTCCAGAATAAGGTAAAGCTGATATTCAGCGAACTGAAAGAAGCCGACGCTGCCATCCTTGGTGCCAGCGCCCTGGTATGGGAGATCAGGGAATGATCAAATCCGTCAATTAACGCATGAGCGTAACCGTTCCTTTCAATAAAACGGGTTGCTTCAGGTAATTTTCGGCTTTTACCTGCCATACATAGGTGCCTGTCGGCTGAAGGTTCG
Source organism: Flavisolibacter sp. (assembly GCA_035555175.1). Lineage (GTDB taxonomy): Bacteria > Bacteroidota > Bacteroidia > Chitinophagales > Chitinophagaceae > Flavisolibacter. The sequence goes on from DATMHB010000597.1 coordinate 1,779, forward strand.
ATCCTATTTTTCCATCCCAACCTTTCTTCATGTCGGATGTTGAAAAAATCGTTTGCCCCCACCTGGAGTAAACAATGAACCTTTCAATTTTCGTAATGCCCACATAGATCGGCTGGAGAATATCGTTGAGTCCATCAGCATTCGGGGTAAAGGCCGTCGGCACATAAACCATCGGACCTTCAATGGCTTTGATGTGAATCGTATCGCTGGCAATACAGCCCTCATCGGTGGTTATTTTGAGCACATAATCTTGGTTGCCGGAAAGCGTCAGCCGAGGATTTGGAACGGTGGCATCCGACAATGAAGTAGAAGGCGACCAGAGGAAAGCTCCGTTCCCCGAACCATTCAGTTGAAATGGAACGTTGCGTACAATGATGGTATCGTTGCCCGCAAACGCATAAGCAAAGGGGATCTGGACAGGCAGGGAAATTTGGTTTGAAGTACAGCCATTGTCGGCTGTTGCCTGAATGGTGGCCGTATATATCTCCGGCTTCAGGTATTTATGCACCGGATTTTGCAAAGCCGATTGTTGGTTGTCACCGAACTTCCATTTCCAGTCAATGATTTTGGTCTGCTGATCCAACTGCTTCGCAGCAAAATTGATGATGTCACATGCCTGAGATTTTGACGCGCTGATTTCAGGGGCCGCCTTGATGTTGAAAAAAGCCGTTGACGTGTCAGGATCGCCACACTGGTATAATGATTCCACTATCAGTTGCACATCATGCTTACCTGCCTGCAGATTTTGGAGATCCGGCGTAGCGCTTCCAGCCACCGCATTACCATCAACTACCCAGCGATACGTAACCCCATAATTATTTGTCTTAAAACTGATGCGCGGACTATTGAGATAACAGGTATCATAAATATTGACCGCAGCATCCGGTTGCGAGCCGATTGTAACCGTCTTGGTTGTGTCGTTTTCGCATCCATCAATTCCTTTGATCCTGAGGTTGACCGTGTACGCTCCGGGCTTGGCGTACACATGGGGTGAAGGAATTTCAGAGTTTGCCGTACTTCCGTCTCCAAAACTCCAGTCATATGTTGCAATAGGCGCAAATGACTCCGATTGATTCTTGAATTGGATGGCAACGCCGGCACATCCCGCATTGTTTTGAACACTGGAAACAAAGTCCGGATTGAGTGCAGTGCAGAATTGCTGCAGGTTGAATGCGCCCCCTGTAGCACCGGTAAATCCCCAATACACGCTGGGATCATTATGAAATATGGTGCCCACGAGGTCAATTTT
>DATMHB010000598.1:0-6206 GCA_035555175.1 Flavisolibacter sp.
GATTTATGGGCATTGAGCGTGTTCAGCCAAAAGGTAAATACGGCGAAGATGACGAGAATAAATGCCAGCAGCACCCATTTAAAATTCTTCGTATAAAAAATAACCTGCCACACGTACGCCCTGAAATGCGTGCCTTTGGCAAGTGTGGTCCTGTCGAGAACCAGGTTCTGATACAGGATCCATCCAACAAGCGCCAGCACCAGCACGGAAACGATACGCGGCAGCAGGTCTTTACGGAAGGAAAGAAGGAACCAAAGAGAAATAATGAACGCGAGTATCATACCAACGATAGGAGCAATAATAATGAAGCTGGCAGTCTGCAGGATGTTTGGATTGCTGCTCATGTTAATGGCGCCAAATCCACCGTTCGCAATGGCGGCGCCGGCCAGTCCGCCGATTAGTGTATGGGATGAAGACGAAGGAATCCCGAACCACCAGGTGAAAAGATTCCAAATGATTGCGCCTATTAATCCTGAAAGCACAACGGTAAGTGTGATCCACTCCGGCTTCACGGTCTTTGCTACGGTATTGGCAACGCCATGGTCCTTGAAGATAAAGAACGCGGCAAAGTTGAACAGCGCCGCCCATATAACAGCCTGAAAGGGCGTGAGCACTTTTGTGGAAACTATTGTTGCAATGGAATTAGCGGCATCATGAAAGCCATTTATATAATCGAATATGAGGGCTAAGGCAATGATTAGGATGATAAGACTCATTGAACAATTGATAATTTAATAAGGAAATAGGGAATGGCATTCAAGCAAATGCTTGTTTTGCGGTACGCCCCTTGTCAGGCATATTTGACAATGATGGACTCGATCACATTGGCCGCGTCTTCACATTTATCGGTTGCCGTTTCCATTACCTGATAGATCTCTCTTTTCTTGATCACCTCTTTGGCATCCGGTTCGGTTGCAAAAAGCCGTTCGATGCTCATATCGAAAATATCGTCGGCTTCGTTCTCAAGGCTGTTGATCTTTACAAGCGATTCTGTAATGAGCCGCATATTCTTCATGTTCCTTAATTCTCCTACGGCCTTCCTCACTTCATTGCAGCTTTGGAGAATGATCTCAGCGAGTTTCTGCATGCCGATGTCATTGGGATTGACCCTGTAGAAATTGATCTTTTTGGAGGTGGCAAAAATATAATCGGCCACATCATCGAGGGCCGAAGCGAGGTAATGAATGTCTTCGCGATCGAAGGGGGTAATAAAATTTCTTCCCAGCTCGGTAAACAAAAGGTGGGTCAGCTCATCATTGGCGTGCTCCACATCTTCCATCTTGGTAATGATGCCCTGACGTTTATCAAAGTCCGGTTCGCCGATTACCTGTGTCAGCAGATAGCCCATTTGTTTTACATTATCGGCGCTCTTCTCGAATAATTCGTAGAAGACTTTGTTCTTGGGTGCCAACAATTTAGCGAAGATGTTCATATGGTTCTGTTTAAGTTGGGGCGAAGTTATGAGCATTTGCTCCGGGCCTCGCCGTTAACGAAGAATTAATAATAACTTAATATTGCTCGCGCTAGCTAATTCACAAACCGTGCTAAAATTTTTTCATGAGACACCACTTGTTTCCAAAAACTCTCTGTTCACTGGCCCTTTTGTTAATCGTTCAAACGGTCTATTGTCAGCGCTATTTGGCCGAATTCGACTCCACTCTTTTCATCAGGGATACGGTGCGTCCATTGGTGCACCGGTATGAAAACCTTCACTTCAGCGGGTATATCCAGCCGCAGTTCCAGGTGGCGTCACAAAAAGGGGCTCCTTCATTTGAAGGTGGAAATTTTCCTGAGTCCTCGAATAACCGCATTATGCTGCGGCGTGCGCGTATTAAAGTTGACTATATTCTTCCAGCGAAAGAAAAAAATTATCCTAACGCATTATTCACTTTTCAATTCGATGTCACAGAAAGAGGTGCCTTTGCAAGGGATGTCTTTTTGAGACTGTATGAACCCAAAAGCCAGAAGATGTCGTTCACCATGGGCCTGGTCGCAAGGCCATTCGGTTACGAGGTGAACCTGTCTTCAGCGTTCCGTGAATCGCCGGAGCGGGCACGTATATCACAAACCCTCATGCCGGCGGAGCGTGACTTAGGGGCCATGCTGTCGTTCGAGTCGCGAAATGATAAACCGAACAAAGCTTTGTTTAAACTGGACCTCGGCGCCTTCAATGGTCCGGGACTTTCGGCGCCGGCTGACTATGACAGTTATAAGGATATTATCAGCCGCTTTATTTTGAAACCTTATACCCTGGGAAAAAACATAACTGTCAGTGCCGGCATTTCATTAATGCATGGCGGATGGATGCAAACGACCAAATACCGCTATGAAACGGCAATGGTGAACGGCAACAAGACGTTTGTGGTGGATTCTTCCCTTTCCAATATCGGCGCGCAGGCACCACGGCGTTATTATGGAAGCGATGTCCAGCTATCCTGGAACAGCAGGTGGGGGCGGACAGAAGTGAGAGGAGAATACTGGCGGGGCAAGCAGCCGGGCACGGCTACATCAACGGTGAATCCGGGCGCCCTTCCAAATGGACCTACCTATGTGCGGCAATTCGATTGAGCTATATTCTATTATATTCAGAACATCATCAATAAGCATTGGGAGATCGTGTGCAAATACGACTGGTACGATCCGAACCGGCTGGTATCTGCTCAGGATATAGGAAAGGCCGGAACTAATTTTTCGCCTGCCGATATAAAATACTCAACTGTCGGATTCGGGCTGAATTTTTATTTCAATAATTATGTGAAGGTGCTTGCGTATTATGATATCGTGCGTAACGAAACAACGGCATTACCTGCCTTCAATACCGATCAGGATGATAATATATTTACGCTGCGCATGCAAATGAGATTTTGATCAGCCCTCGCTGCATAACGTGCAGAGGATGCAGCAAAGGGCAGCACAATATAGATCGTTCCGGCAGCTGCCGGCGTCCGACCCATCGCATGTATTATGGCTGCGTCGGTCTTACGCATCGTCAACAACGCGTGGAAAACCGGATTTTGGTAACATTCCCGTAACATTCCGGTCATTTTTCGTTAACACTACAATCATTTTGAGGTAACATACCAGGCATTCCTTTGCACAAACTTTAAGCATGCGTTTGCGATCTGTACTGTTATTCTTTGGGATTCTTTTCATGAGCGTTGCCAGTGCACAGGCATTGAAACTTTCCGGGAAAGTGGTGAATGAAAAAAATGAAACCCTGCCCGCTGTATCTGTCAAACTCAACACGGGCGCTGGTACCACTACCAATGTGGATGGAGGTTTTTCCCTGACCCTCAATGCCGGGATCAAATATCAATTGACATTTACCGCCATAGGTTATGCAGATAAAACGGTCAGTGATGTAGAAGTTCTGAACGGACAACCGAATGAGCTGAATATTGTTTTGGCAACGAGCAGTAAGGACCTTGGAAACGTTGTGGTTACTGCACGGGCTTCGAATGCAAGAAGGGAAACGATCAATTCGATGATCGCCTTTCAAAAGAATACGAATACAGTGGCCCAGGTGGTATCGGCAGAAGCTATCCGCAGGTCGCCCGACCGCAACACAGGTGAGATCCTGAAAAGGGTGCCCGGCACTTCAATACAGGAAGGAAAATACCTGGTGGTAAGAGGACTCGCTGACAGATACAATCAGGCGATGCTGAATGGGATCCTGCTTTCGAGCACCGAGCCTGACAGAAAAACTTTTTCTTTCGACATTTTTCCTGCGCCGATGATCGAGAACATCGTCATCAACAAGGCCTTTGTTCCCGAATTTCCGGGTGAGTGGGCAGGCGGTCTTGTGCAGGTGAATACAAAAGATGTTCCTTCCAGAGGCTTTTTAAATGTCCAGATCGGCACTAATTTCAATACACAAACTATCAATCACGATTTCTTCACCTACAAAGGCGGAAACAACGACTGGCTTGGCTACGACGATGGTACGAGGGCGCTGCCAGGCAATTTTCCACACAAGTCGGATTTTAATTTGCTGAACCAGCAGGAAAAGACGGCAATCGGAAAAAATTTTGAAAATGTGTGGTCCACACAAAAGAACAGTTCAAACTTTCTTCCTGTTCTCGGCAGAGCTTTTCAGTTGAACGGAGGATTTAACCAGTCGCTCGGCGGAAAGAACAGGCTTGGCGGAATACTCGCGGTGACGTATAACCGCTCTTTTCGCCGGCTCAATTACAACAATTCGTTTTTTAGCATCCAGGATAATACTGCAAGTCTGAATTTCGATTATAACAATGATAAATACAGCCAGGATGTTCTCGCGGGTGCGCTCGGAAACCTGACATTGCAACTCGGCAATCATAATAAGATCGCGTGGAAAAATATCCTGAACGTAAATACTTCAGATTATGTGATCAACAGGACAGGCAAAGACTTTGAGGCTGATCCGGTAAATGGAGAGAATATCCGTGCAACAGAGCTGGCATTCAAGGCCAATACATTTTTCAATACGCAGTTGTCGGGAGAGCACAACCTTCCTTCTGTCAAAACAAAGCTCCGCTGGTATGGAAGCTTCAGCATTCTTGACCAGTATATCCCCGACCAACGCAGAATTCAATATAATCAGGCCACAGCCGGTGGCCCGTATGCGCTGCTCATTTCCAACACAAGATCACAAAAATCAGGAAGCAGGTATTATGGTTTCCTGAATGATTACGTATACACGGCCGGCGGCGACCTTACAAAGAATTTCACCTGGTTGAACAGATCGCAATCGGTTAAGGCGGGCTATATGTTCCAGGTTAAAGACCGGCTGTTCGATTCAAGGCCGTTCAGCATTTATCTTTCAACCGATAATCCTGCGCTGCGCCAGCTGCCTGCCGGCCAGGTGTTTGCTCCGGGGAATTTCGGTACCGGTACGGACAACAAATTTGGGTTTGATGAATTGTCGGGAAGTCAGTTCAGGTATCTCGCCAACACCATTCTGAATGCAGGGTTCATTCAATTGGATAATCAGTTTACAGATCAGCTGAGAGCAGTGTGGGGCGTAAGAGTGGAAGACTTTGACCAGGTCGTAGGCAGCATGAACGCAGAAGATTCAAGGCATATTCACTCTCACGTACGTGATTTTTTGCCCGCGCTGAACCTCACTTATAAAATAAACCCGAAAACAAATCTCCGCCTTGCCGGATCTCAAACCGTGATCCGTCCCGAGTTCAGGGAGCTCAGCACATTTGCCTTTTTCGATTTTGAGCTCGGTGCAACGATTCTCGGTAATACGGGACTGCGCAGAACAAAGGTTTCGAACCTCGATCTTAGGTATGAATTGTATCCAAGGGCCGGGGAACGTTTCACCCTCGGTGTTTTCTATAAAAATTTTAAGGATCCTATCGAGCTCTATTTTAACCAGAGTGGTGTTGGTACATCGAATACTTTCAATTTCATTAATGCAGACCTTGCGAGAAGCGTAGGTGCTGAACTCGAGTTCCGTAAGAAGCTCGATTTTTCAGCGGGTTTGAAAAACTTTACCGTACAGGGAAATCTATCATATATCTATAACCGCGTAAAGAAAGAGAACGCCCAATTGAACAGGCCCATGCAGGGACAATCGCCTTACCTGATCAATGCGGGCATTCAATATGATCTCGAGAAGCTCGGACTGTCTACGACACTTCTCTTTAATGAGATCGGCAGAAGAATACTTTATGTAGGTAACCAGGACGTGCCTTCCATCTGGGAGGCGCCACGGCCTCTTTCAGATCTGACCATTGCCAAGAAGATCATGCACAACAGGGGCGAATTAAAAGTAACGCTCACCGACTTCCTGAACCGCAGGGCATATTTCTACCACGATCTCGATGACAATGGCAAATACAAGATCAAATCTCCGGACGCATTGGCTATTAACAGACGGTATGGTTCCAATGTAGGCATTTCATTCAGCTATAACATTAAATAAATTCAAACTAAGGACATATGAAAAAGCTTTTGATTCTTTCAGTTGCAGCAGGCGCACTGATAAGCAGCTGTCGCAAGATTGAAGTGGACGGTGGCAGCACCACTACTGGCCCGACTACTGAAAGTACCATTTTGGAAGGACGTATAACGGAGAACCGTACTCTAAAAGCAGGCAATGTTTACAAGCTGCGCGGCCTGGTGTATGTTACGAACGGCGCTGTACTTACAATTGAGCCGGGTACGAAGATCGTGGGTGAAACCGGACAGCGCGGAGACCTCATAATTACGCGTAA
>DATMHB010000599.1:0-6151 GCA_035555175.1 Flavisolibacter sp.
GCAATGAGCAGATCCCGAAAATCATAAAGGAACTTGCTTCGATGTATGAAGTTGACGGTTTCTTTACCAATAGTTGGCCTCAGGTAGACAGAGCTTATTTGTGTTCTTGCGAGAACTGCAAGAAGCTCGGAAACCTCAATCAAAAACAGATAACCGAAAAATATCTGGATAGAACTTTGGATACGATTAATCTTATTAATCAGACGGTAAGAGAAGTCGGCGGAAACAGAGTTTACAATGTAAATATTGATGGAGGAATTCGGGCGGTGCAGGATCTTCAAAAAATCGGCGGTCTGGCGAACTGGATCACAACAGACCATCAGGGACGTGGTGGAACCACGCCGGTATGGGATTGTTCGCAACAGGGGAAGGTGGCTGCTGCCGTCATGAAAGGAAAGCCTGTGACCAACGTGATTGGTGTGAAAACAGGACCCTGGAGGCATAGTAGCAATTCAGACGAGGAAACGACACTATGGATGGCCCAGACTACGGCAAGCGGCATGATCCCCTGGATCGTTTTTCTGGGAGGCGAACTTCCCGATAGGCGGTGGAAAGAAACGGGCCGTAAATATTACCAATGGTTGGCAAAAAATGAAAGACATTTTTTTAATAAAAGGTCACTGTCACGTGTAGCCGTTGTCTTCTCTCAAAAAATAAATGAACTCTATAAGGCTCCTGGTCCTGTTCCGGGGGGCTATGGCGGAGAACCGGTCAATCCAAATGCGCAGGGTAATCCAACCGATTATATGCAGGGAGTTTATTACGCGTTGGTGGAAGCAAGAATTCCTTTTGACTTTGTTCATGAAAATGATTTAAACGTTGAAACACTTTCCAGGTATGATGGATTGATCATGCCCAATACCGCCTTGCTGAGCGACGCACAGGCAGCCAATTTAAAGCGATATGTGGATAGAGGTGGCTCTATACTGGCAACTTTTGAAACCGGATTATATGATGAAGGAGGCAATCTGCGCAATGATTATGCGCTGGGAAATATTTTCGATATTCAATTGAAGCCTGGCTACAAAGGTCCAAAGGGCCAGATATTTTATGCCAATATCGATTCGAAGCATGAAATACTAAATGGGTTTGGGGATACCGACCGGCTGCCGGGAGGTGAATATTATGTACCGGTAAATGCGCCGGGTAAACATTTATTAACCGTGGTTCCTCCTTATCCAAACGGTATTCCCGAAATGGTATATGCGCATCGCCGGAAAGAACTGGACTACGGAGAACAGCATAGCGATAATCCTGCAATGGTGATAAGGGAAAAAGGCAAAAGCCGTCTCGTTTATTTCCCAACAGACATAGACAAAAACATTTGGTTACGGGGAAGTACAGATTTAAGTAAATTGTTTCAGCAGTCCGTTAAATGGATGATGAATGGTAAAACAGCCGTCAGGGTAGAAGGTGAGGGGACGGCCGAAGTATTCGCGTGGGAGACCGAGCCCGGATTCGCCGTGCATGTATTGAATTATAACAATCCCAACATGAGCAGACCTTCGTTAAGAAAGTTCTACAAGATCGGAGAGCAAAAGGTTTCTATGGAATTGCCTGGTAATGCAAGGATCGCGAAAGTTGAGTTATTGAGGCGGGGTACTTCGGTACCATTCAGGCAGACGGGTAATACAATTGAATTTACCATTCCGTCCATCGAGGATTTTGAAGTAGCTGCTCTTTACAAAAGTTAATTCACCTGATCCATCAAAATATGTCCTGGGTACAAGTTATCGATCCATTTGGAAATATCTGGTTGTCTGCAGCGGTGGCATTCATCCCGATCGCTTTTATTTTCTGGGCTTTGATTGTCAAAAAAATGAAGGGTTATCAGGCTAGTCTGGCGAGTATGGCCCTTTCACTGTTGATCGCCGTCTCTTGCTATGGGATGCCCGTAAAGCTTGCCTTTCTTTCATCATTGCATGGAGCATTGTATGGTTTGTTTCCCATTTGCTGGATCGTTATAACATCTGTTTTTTTGTTTAACATTACGGTTCGTAGCGGACAGCTCGAGATCATCAAGCATTTTATGGCCTCCATTACTTCAGACCGAAGGCTGCAGGTATTGTTGATTGCATTTTCATTTGGATCCTTTTTGGAAGGTATGGCAGGCTTTGGAGCACCGGTTGCTATTACTGCCGCCATGTTGGTTGGGCTGGGATTTGACCCGCTTTATGCGGCGGGCCTGTGTTTGATCGCCAACACGGCGCCCGTCGCTTTTGGTTCTATTGGTATTCCGATCACGGTTGCTTCGCAGGTGTCGGGGATACCCGAAATGGCTATTTCAAAAATGGTGGGAAGGACATTGCCTTTCTTGTCCATGATGCTTCCGCTTTATCTCACAACCATCCTGTGCGGCTTTCGAAAATCGATCCAGGTCTGGCCTGCGATCCTGGTTTCCGGTGTATCCTTCGCATTATTGCAATGGTTTTCTTCCAACTATATAAGCCCGATGCTTCCCGACGTATTGGCCGGCGTCGGTTCTATCGTTGGCCTTATTATTTTCTTGAAGTTTTGGAAGCCAAAAAATATTTGGCGTTTTAAGGAAGAAGCGCAGCAGGCCACTTTAAGTGATGCATATTCGAATGGTCAGATTCTAAGGGCATGGTCTCCGTTTATTATTCTGACAATAATGGTTATCGCATGGGGGCTTCAACCGATCAAGGACACACTGAACGCAGTTGGATCCGTTCAATTCGCCGTGCCCGGCCTTCATAATGAGATCAGATTGCAGGATGGTACCTTCTTATCTCAGGTATTTAAGTTCAATTATTTAACAGCTGCAGGAACTGCTATCCTGATATCATGCCTGATTTCGCTGCCTTTGATCGGACTTGGTTTTCGCAGCGGCGTGAAAATTTTCTTCGATACCGTGCGACAGCTGAGATTCCCGATACTAACGGTAATGTCTATCCTGGGTTTTGCTTATGTATTGAATAACTCCGGTATTTCCAATACATTGGCGAGTGTTCTGGCTAATACGGGAGCGCTCTTTCCTTTCTTTGCGCCGATACTCGGCTGGCTTGGCGTTTTTATAACGGGCTCTGATACTTCCTCCAACGCACTATTCGGAAAACTTCAACTGGCCACTGCCAGGTCAATCGGCGTTGATCCGGTGGTAACGGTGGCGTCGAATGTGTCAGGTGGTGTTGTTGGAAAGATGATCTCTCCTCAGTCTATTGCTGTAGCAGCGGCTGCAGGCAATCTGATCGGCCAGGAATCATCACTTTTCCGTTTTACGGTTAAGCACAGTTTTTTTCTTTTATTGATAATATGCTTTATAACCGTTTTTCAGGCTTATATTCTAAAGTGGATGATACCTGTTTATCAGATGCAAGACGCTCGGGGTGTGCGTTCCGCTCCTGACCTGATAAGTGGTTATTTTTACCTGATGTTTCTTGCGGTGACATTGGCTGTGCTTGTCTTCGTCATTATTAAAATGGCGAAAAAAGAAATTAAAAAGTCAAACGTAATCGGGCTTGGATAATTTAATCGCTTAAAAAGGAAAACTATGAAGATCGTGGTTTTGGACGGTCATACATTAAATCCCGGTGATCTTTCCTGGGAAGGAATTGAAAGTTTTGGCGATCTCACTGTGTTTGACCGGACGCCCAGGGAGAAAATTTTGGAGCGTTCGCAGGGAGCCGAAATACTTTTTACCAATAAAACGCCATTGGATAAGCAAACGCTCGATCAATTACCTTCTTTAAAGTACATCGGTGTTTTGGCAACAGGGTACAACATCATCGATGTAGAAGCTGCTTATCGTAACGGTGTTACCGTAAGTAATGCGCCAGGCTATGGAACCTCTTCTGTTGCACAAATGACTTTTGCTTTATTGCTTGAACTTTGCCTTCATGTTCAGCGGCATGCAGATGCAGTAAGAAATGGTGACTGGTCTTCGTCTAAAGACTGGTGTTTTTGGAATTATCCATTGGTTGAATTAAGCGGTAAAACCATCGGTATCATCGGGTTTGGCGACATAGGGCAAAAAGTTGCCGATTTGGCAACCGCTTTCGACATGCGTATCGTTGCAACAAGCAGGACGCAAACCGATCAGGCACACCGGAAAAATTTTGAATGGAAACCGCTCGATGAATTACTCCGTTCGTCGGATGTGGTGAGCTTACACTGCCCTTTAACCGCGGACACAAAGGGATTGATCAACAGCGAAAATTTAAAAAAAATGAAAGGCTCTGCATTCGTGATCAATACATCCAGAGGGCCATTGATCGTGGAAGAAGACCTGGCAGCGGCATTGAATGACGGCGTCATCGCAGGTGCAGGACTCGACGTTCTGGCAACAGAGCCTCCGCGAATCGACAATCCACTGGTCTCAGCCAGAAATTGCATCATTTCCCCTCATATTGCGTGGGCAACAAAGGAGTCGAGAATGCGGCTGATGCGCATGGTTACAGAAAATCTAAAGGCATTTCTAGGGGGCGATGCAAAAAATGAGGTGGGCAAGCATTGCAGTTCCGCTTCGAAGCTTTGAACTCATGATTTCTTCTGCAAAGGCAGTAATATTTTTGCCAAAACGCTAATTCTTTTATGCATGCATATCCTGATTGCACCCAACGCTTTTAAACATTCCCTCAGTGCAACGGAGGTTGCTGAAGCTATTCAAGTAGGCCTTAAGAAAAGTGCCCTTGAATTTAAACACGAGTGCTTTCCGGTTGGCGATGGAGGTGATGGCACCGGCGAATTGATTATTAAAAAATTGTCGGGATCCAGAGTTGAACTGAATGTGCAGGATCCTCTGGGAAGAACAATAAGATCGTCGTACGGATTGATAGAAAAAGGAAAGACAGCAGTAATTGAAATGGCTAATGCATCAGGTTTGAGACTGCTGGACCGATATGAAATGAATCCGCTCAAAACTTCGAGTTTGGGTACCGGATCGATGATGAAGGATGCACTTGATAAAGGAGTAAAAAAAATTATTCTTGCTATGGGTGGCTCCGCGACCGTGGATGGGGGCTGCGGTATCCTCAAAGCTTTGGGCCTCCGTTTCTTCGATGATGAGACAGAGCAGGAGGTGCCATCTCCTGAAAATTTAATGCATCTCGAAAAAATTGACACAAGCGAACTGGATCCGAGAATCCACGACTGTGAAATAATTATTCTATGCGACGTTGACAATCCCCTGCTAGGTAGCAACGGTGCAGCATCCGTTTTTGGCCCTCAAAAGGGAGCCACTGCGGACGATGTATATAAACTGGAAAAATTTCTGAACCGTTTTGCTGCAGTGGCCATGAAGCAAACCAAAAGAAATTTGATGGATATGCCTCGCGTTGGTACTGCAGGCGGAGCTGCGGGAGGCTTATTCGCTTTTCTCCAAGCAAAACTGGTCAATGGAATCGATTATTATTTAGAACTGACGAATTTCGAAAGCGCTATCAATAAGGCTGATCTGGTCATTACGGGGGAAGGCAGTATCGACAATCAAACCCTGAGTGGAAAGGGACCTTTCGGCGTTGCTTCACGCGCCAAAAAGAAAGGTATTGGCGTGATCGGCTTAGCCGGCAAAGTGCCCATTAAAAAGAGCAGACAAATGCAACAATACTTCGACGTTTTGCTTCCGATTGGAAATGAGCCCTCCGACCTCAATGAAGCTTTAAAGAGCACAAAAAAAAATCTGGAAAGAACGGCTTTTGAAATTGGCAACCTGCTTTCCTTAAAACGCGCCATTTAGAAATCTGCGGAAAGATGCATCCTTTTTCTGCCTGCTACAATATAGACAGGCTTGACGGGCGTTTCAATGCCTGGAGGATACCTGCGGTTGGGCTTGCTTTTCACATAGAAAGCCAATCTTAATTAAATCAACCTGCAAAAAATATATAGGCTTCTGTACATTCCCTGTTATCACCTATTTTCCCGAGCGGCTGGTCAGGGGTGTGATCCTGAATACAAAGCCCGGGTTTTCAACTGATATATAGATGTATCCATCCGGCGCCATTCGCACATCCCTGACGCGTCCGATATTCTTAAAAAGTTTTTCCTGCCTGATGATCTTAGTACCCTGAATGTAACAAAGATCAAGGTATTTATACCGCAAAGCGCCTACGAGCAAATTGCCTCTCCATGCCTTATAACGGTTGCCTGTAACGAAAGCCATTCCTGAGGGAGCAATGGAAGGTATCCAGTAAAG
>DATMHB010000600.1:0-3034 GCA_035555175.1 Flavisolibacter sp.
CGCTTTCACCATGTCGGAGTAGGCCGACTGGCCTGCATCAATAAGAAAAGCAATGGGCCAGCTGCGCCCGTCGTCCGAACTAACCGATATCGTCATCCTTTCTCTTTTTGTCTGGCTTGCCGCATTGCTAAAAAGAAGAAAATATTTCTTTTTATATTTCACACTGATCATGCTTCCCTGACAAACAGGGTCAGGAAGTTGCGTTGAAACATAGGCTGTGTCCCAGCTTTGACCGCCGTCTTTACTAAACGCCAGAATCCTGTTCTTCACTTCCCTGTTTTGATAGCGGATGTTATGCAATACGCTGCCGTCCGACAATTCGGCGGCAGTGCTCTCATTACCGCCTGCGATACCAACAGTAGCGCCCAGGCGCCATGTGTCGCCATGATCATCGCTATAAAAACAATGCGCCTTGTTTACGCTGGCGTTATTCTTTTCACCGTCAATAGCCGAATGGTTGGCAGCAACGAAAATCCTTCCCCTGTGCCTGCCGGAATTTAATTGCAAAGCATGCCCCGGTGTTAAAGCGTTGGTACGCCAATCTTCCTTAAAATCGTAGGCCGCATTGTAAGAGGGTGCATACGGTTTATGAACGGACGTTGTAATGTTCGTGGGACGGCTCCATGTTGCGCCGTTATCCAGACTCGAGATGTACCATACTTCCCTCACCCCTGTTCCTTTCCTTGCATCGCTTTCTGAAGTAGATGCCGTGTTATACAAAAGGATCAGTCTTCCGTTGGGGTATCGTGGATCGAGCAGGTCAACCACAGGAGCGGGATTGCCGGCCTTCAGCGAACCGTTATCAGCCACTACCTTCAGTGCAGACCAATCCTTTCCATTATTGGTGCTTCTTTTCATTACCAGATCTATGTCGCCAAAATCATCGCATTCTTTTTTTCTTGCTTCTGCAAAGGCCAGCAAGTCACCGTTCGGCGCCATAACAAGTGCGGGGATCCGGTAACAGGTATATCCCTCGTGCCCGTTTTCGAAAAGAAATCCGGAAGCTTTTTGCGCAAGGCAAACCGTTGTGGTTTGGAAAAAAAACAAAGTGCAAAAACAAAAAACAGAACGTTTCATTGGTTCTTATTTAATATCCAAAAGCACATCCATCCTTTCGCGGATCGGATGCACCCTCAAATAGCTGCGGATGGATTGTTCTCCATATGCCCTGATACCCTCCGAAGTAGCGGAGCTGGTCACTGAACTGATGACCCATTTGTTGCAGTTGGCCCTTCACCTGAGCAGAAAAACCAGGTTCGGCCACGATCTTACCGGGGTCCCTCGCTTTCTCATTAGTGGATTCAAAGCTCTCGCGATGCCATAGCCGCAGTTGTTCCCCGGCTTTTTGTACGGGCATTTTATGGTCAATAATATTCATCAGAACCTGCACCTGCCCCTGTGGCTGAAAATCGCCGCCCGTAACACCAAAAGAAAAAACCGGTTCATTATTTTTTGTGACGAATGCCGGAATGATGGTGTGCAGGGGACGCTTGTGGGGTTCTAATTTATTCCATGCGGTATCGTTTAAAGAAAATAAGGCGCCCCTGTTTTGCAAGGCAAAACCCAGATCATCCACCACGTAATGCGAGCCCCACGGCGAATACAAACTTTGAATGAGAGAAACCATGTTGCCTTCTTCGTCGGCCGTAGTTATATAAATCGTGTTGGATGAATTTTTGATCCGGCCTGGTCCAACTGAGTGTGCCGCTTTGCGCGGATTAATCTGCCTGGCACGTTGTATAGCATAGTCCTTGCTGATCAACTGTTGTATTGGAACCGCGGCAAAATCCGTATCAGCATAATAAACAGCTCTATCCTGAAAACAAAGTTTTTTCGCCTCTAAAAACAGGTGAAAAGCTTCAGCCGAATTCGGTTGTAATTGAGCAATATCGAAAGTTTCTAAAATATTCAACATCTGCAAAACCACCATGCCCTGCCCGTTGGGCGGAAGCTGCCATACATCATAACCTCTATAGCTCGTGCAAATGGGTTCTATCCAATTTGCTCTGTGGGCGGCGAAATCCTGTCTTTCAAACCTTCCTCCATTTTTCCCGGAGAACTGAACGATCCGGTCTGCTATTTCCCCTTCGTAAAACGCTTCCGCACCATCTTTTGATAATAGCTCGAGGGTTTTTGCAAGACGGGGATTGCGAAAAATTTCGCCGGGCTTTAATCCATTATTACGAAAAAGAAATGTTCCGTTTAAAGTGGCATAATCGGTAACACCACGCTCAGGTTTCCAGTCGCTGGCAATCGCGTTCGTAACCGGGGAGCCTTCTATCGCATACCGCACCGTCGGCTGCAGCAGCTCGCCCAGTTTTTTGGTTCCAAACTTTGTCAATAGCGCATTCCAACCGCTAACGCAACCGGGCACGGTCCAGCTCAGGGGACCAAATGAAGGGATGGATGTCAATCCCAGTTTTTTTGCTTCATCAATTGTCCAGTTATAGGGAGACCGTCCGCTGGCATTAAGCCCCGATAATTTTTTTTCCTTCGCGCTCCAAACTATGGCAAACAGGTCACCGCCTAACCCGCACATCATGGGCTCTGTTAAGGAAAGCATTGCATTGGCAGCGATGGCGGCATCTATTGCATTGCCACCATTTTTAAGTACATCATATGCCGCGGCAACAGCAAGCGGCTGACTGGTGCAGACCATAGCCTTTTGCCCAAAAATTTTCTTATCCGTAAATTGATTTTCTCCGTCCAGTGCGTGTTTAGTCTGGTTTAGCACGGCGTGATCTCCGCCGGTTCCCAAAGGAAAGGCCTTCGCGAGCAATCCGGCGGAACCCCATTGCAAAAAGTTCTTTCTATTCATAGTGTTCTATTGAATCAGCAGGCGTATATGGTTTTTTAAATGAGCGAGGACCTCTTCAACCGGGCTTTGTGCTTCGGTAAGCGGGAAGGGGTGTTTACCTGTACTTTTCAGGATATCTGCTTTCCCTTTGCTGAATCCTCCATCACTGGTCATGTACTGGCCCCAGGCGCCCGGACCGAAACCGCCCGTTATATTCAGCAACTTTTGACCGTGTTT
>DATMHB010000601.1:0-2803 GCA_035555175.1 Flavisolibacter sp.
AGGCTTTCGTCAGTATTGCCATGATCGCGGTTGCCGTCTCTACCCTGGCTACGAATATCGCCGCCAATATCGTGAGCCCCGCCAATGATTTTTCCAATCTGGCGCCCCGCACGATCAATTTCAGAACAGGCGGATACATCACCGGCATTATTGGTATTCTTATTTTTCCCTGGAAGCTCGTGGCCGACCCCGGCGGTTATATTTTTACCTGGCTCGTCGGCTATTCAAGCCTGTTAGGTCCTATAGGCGGCATCATGATCGCGGACTATTTTTTTATCCGGCGGCAACAGCTCGATGTGCACGATTTATATAAACGAAATGGAAGGTATGAATACCGCAAGGGTTGGAATATGCTCGCCATCGTTGCACTGCTGTTGGGTATCCTTCCCAATGTGCCGGGATTTTTTACTACCATCGGGGTGCTCGCTCCGGGTGCTGTATGGCCCTGGGCTTCCGACCTTTATAATTATGCCTGGTTCATTGGCTTCTTTGTTTCCGGCATCAGTTATTTCATCCTGATGCGGGGCCTCGTAACAGCTCCGCCCAAAAACATTCAGATGGAGGAACAATATGTCACTACTCATTAAGAACGGAAGGATCATTACCGCATCAGGCGACGAGACGGCGGATATTTTTATTGAAGGCGAACAGATAAGGGCCATTGGTTCCGATCTGTCGTTTTCTGCAGACCGCATAATCGATGCTTCGGGTCTGCTTGTGTTTCCGGGCGGCATCGATCCTCACGTGCACCTGGACATGCCTTTCATGGGCACTTTTTCAAGCGACAGCTATGAAACAGGAACAAGAGCTGCGCTGTTTGGCGGAACAACCATGGTCATCGATTTCATTTTACAGAAACAGGGTGCATCCCTACGGGCAGCATTGGAGGAGTGGCGGTCGAGGTCGGACGGCAATTGCGTAGGCGATTATAGTTTTCATATGGCCGTCACTGATTTTAATGATGAGACGCGAAAAGAGATCAGGCTTTTCGTGGAGCAGGAAGGCATCACTTCATTTAAAACCTTTATGGCCTATAAAGGTGCACTGATGATCGATGACAGACAAATGGTCGGCTTAATGGAAGAAGTCCGCCAGCACGGCGGGCTGGTGACAGTGCATGCCACTAATGGAGATATGATCGATTATCTTATTGCGCGGCACCGTTCCGAAGGGAAGCTTTCGCCTTTATATCATTATCTCTCTCAACCGGAAGTAACCGAGGCGGAGGCATCAGAACGTTTTGCAGACCTGGCGAATTATACCGGTTGTCCGGGATACATCGTACACCTTACTTGCGAAGGCGCGCTGAATGCAGTGCGCAATGCCACCAGACGGAACCAGCATGTGCTTGTCGAAACCTGCATTCAATACCTGTTACTGGATGCTTCTTTGTACGAAAAAGATTTTGATGGCGCCAAATGGGTGATGAGTCCGCCATTGCGCGAGAAGAAGGACCAGGCAACACTCTGGGCGGGCATCTCGCAAGGAATCGTAAAAGTTGTGGCTACCGACCATTGTCCCTTTAAATGGCAGCAGAAGCGGATGGGAGAAAAAGATTTTTCGAAGATACCGAACGGACATCCTGCCATTGAGCACCGGATGGATTTGCTGTTTAGCGAAGGTGTGGCAAAAGAACGGATCTCTTTGAACAAATACGTTGAGATCGCGTGCACCAACCCGGCCCGCATATTTGGAATGTTCCCCCAAAAGGGAACGATCGGTATTGGTTCCGATGCCGACCTGGTCCTCTTTGATCCGAATGAAAAGCACACCATTTCTGCTTCAACGCATCATATGAATGTCGACTATTCTGCCTACGAAGGATGGGAGGTCACTGGCAAAGTGAAAACGGTCGTGCTCCGTGGACAGGTGGCCATTGAAAACAACGAGTGTAAAGTAAAGCCTGGGTACGGCCGGTTCATTAAAAGAAGTAAGGTAAAGGGCATTCTTTGATCCGTCATTTAGCCTTTCCTTGCTGAGCGAGTCCAAAATTTATTGCTAAATTAGGAAAGGATAGAGGGGAACTGTTTTCTGCCGGGACGCTGCTTTTTATTTCGGTTGTATCCCGGGGCGTTGATATTTCAATTTTATAACCGATCACAATATGCCAAGAATTATTAAATCAGGTTTGATACAAATGAGCCTGCCCAAAACGGAAGGCGAGGGCACCATCGAAGAGATCAAGGAAGCGATGGTGCAGAAGCACATTCCATTTATTGAAAAAGCAGGCAAGGCGGGCGTGCAGATCCTTTGTTTGCAGGAAATTTTCAATACACCTTATTTCTGTCCGGGACAGAATAAGGAGTGGTATGCCTCTGCTGAAACCGTTCCGGGTCCAACTGTTGAGCGCATGGCAGCGTATGCAAAAAAATATCAGATGGTAATGATCGTGCCCGTGTATGAAAAGGAGCAGGCGGGCGTTTTATACAATACGGCCGCAGTAATTGATGCTGATGGAACCTATTTGGGCAAATACCGGAAGAATCATATCCCGCATACGTCGGGCTTCTGGGAGAAATTTTTTTTCAAGCCCGGTAATCTCGGCTATCCGGTTTTTCAAACGCGGTATGCCCGGATCGGTGTCTACATCTGTTATGACCGGCACTTCCCCGATGGTGCACGTGTTCTTGGTTTGAATGGAGCCGAGATCGTATACAATCCTTCAGCTACGGTGGCCGGCCTGTCTCAATATTTGTGGAAGCTGGAGCAACCTGCACATGCCGCAGCCAATGGATATTTCATGGGATGCATTAACAGGGTTGGGGAAGAAAAGCCCTGGAACCTCGGCAAGTTCTATGGCTCC
>DATMHB010000602.1:0-10234 GCA_035555175.1 Flavisolibacter sp.
AATATATACTGCTATAATCATCAGCTGCATCGTCATCGGCATCATCATGACGTATTTGTTCATTTCAATCATCCGGCAACAAAGACGCAACCTGGAACTTCAGAAGGAGAATATTTTGGCAGAGATATCAGCCATGGAAAGGGAAAGGTCGCGTATTGCCGGCGACCTTCATGACGATCTGGGCCCAATACTGTCCGCCATCAAATTTAATATCGACAATGTAGACCTGAACAAACCCGAGTCCCACAATCAGCTGATCAGGGCCAGTGAGTATATTGACGACTCCATTAACCGGATGCGGAAGATCGCGAAACACCTGATGCCCGTGGCCCTTGAGCGCAAAGGCTTAATTATTGCCATCCATGAATTTGTCACGAATATCGAGGAATCGAGCAATCTAAAAATTATTTTTACCTCTCATCCAATCCCTGAACTTGACCGCGACAAAGAAATCAATATTTACAGGATCGTGCAGGAGGTTGTCCAAAATACACTGAAGCATGCAGGGGCAACAAAGCTTACCATCGAACTATCCACCAGGTCAAACAATCTGGTGCTGCTTTTCAAGGACAATGGAACTGGGTTTGATTACCACGCCAAACTCAAAGAAAGTGCAGGCATCGGTTTGAAAAGTTTGAAAAGCCGTACCCACATAATGGGTGGAAAGATTATAGTTGAATCCAAACAACAGGTCGGAACTGCCCAATTATTCGAAATTCCTTTCAAATAATAAATATGGTTGATGAAATAAGCATCATCATGGCGGATGATCATTACATTTTCCGCGATGGTTTTAAGCTTCTCCTTAACAATGTTCAGGGACTGAAAATGGTAGGCGAAGCGGAAAACGGCCGCCAACTGATAGACATGACGGAAGCCCTTCGGCCGGATCTTGTATTCACGGATATAAAAATGCCGGTGATGGACGGCATCGAGGCCTGCAAAACTATTTGCGAAAAGCATCCGGAAATAGGCGTTATCGCCCTTTCCATGTTTAATGATGATCACCTTATTATGGAAATGCTGGAAGCAGGCGCCAAAGGATACTTACTTAAGAATACAACGAAAGAAGAACTCCTCGCTGCTGCAAAGACGGTTTACAATAACGGAAAATACTTTTGCAACTCAACATCAATGAAGCTAGCAAAATTGATTGCGGAAAGCAGGTTCAATCCTTACAAAAAGAACAACTGGCATGTCCTCAGCGACCGCGAAACCGAAATTGTGCGCCTTATTTGCGAGCAATGCAGCAACAAAGAAATTGCCGAGCGGCTCTACTTAAGCATTCGAACAGTTGAAAGTCACAGGGAAAAAATATTTGAAAAAATAAATGCAAAGAATATAGTGGGGGTTGTTCTTTATGCGATCAGGCACGGGATCATTCGTGTGGACTAAATACATCAGCACGTTGGGACAAAATCGAACAATGTCCTAAAAACGATTTCCCCTCAGTGTGCTACTCTCATTTATAGACCAATGGCATTGTACACATGCCCGCCTCCCTACTAACTTTAGCGCTGTACTTACTTCAGATTACCTGCCTTTCTTTAGCCCATCTTCGGAATCCGGCGCTTTTTGCTCCGATGCGCGGCTCTTCCTGCTTTCCCCTTCTGCGGTTAGCCTTTTTTCATAAGCTTTTGGTTTCCGGATGTATGCAGGTTAATACCACGGGCGTTGCAGACAAACCCGTACTAATACGGAATTGTCAATATGAGATCAAAACGGGCTTATCACGTTCGATGAAAACAGAATTGAGTTGTCTGGCCGTTTTCAAACAAGTGATCGCCGGCTTGCTTCTTTACGGAAGCAAAGAAAAAAATATAATGATCTACATTTTATGAAACAAAACCCGTATTAATACGGATGTATCTTTAACGGGTAAACCTTTAACTTGGTACGTCCCTTAAAGGGCTCCATCCTAAGAAAATTCCCCGCCATTCGCCACTTGAAATAGCTTCCCAAAATTGAATAGCTGTAATTCATGGCGACCGAACCAAGTATATATAATATAATTATTGCTTCATGGATAACATTATTCAGTTTGTTACGATACTGTTTATGCTAAGCATGATCTTTGAGCGCGTTTCCGAGTTTTTCAAAAACTATCTTTCCTGTAAAAAGATCGGCAACAAATTCTGGGTCGGGGATACAACAACCAAATTCCCTGCCGGCTCGCCACAGGAGCTGAGAAGAGATTACCGGATTTTAAAAATGAATCTGGTGATTGGATTCGTAACCGCCTTTCTTTGCCACGCAAGCCTCTTCGACATCCTCCGCCATATTGAAAATCCAGGACAGGTCATCGGTTGGCCCGAGAAATTGTCTTTGCAGGATCTTAAATGGAATGAATGGTTCAATTACATCGGATTTCTGTTGGGATGTTTTTTCACTGGTGCTTTCATTAGTATGGGTTCCAAATTCTGGCACGATCTACTCGACATTCTAGTTGAAGTCAAAAACGCAAAAAGGTCGGTAGCAGCACTTGGCTCCGCGGCAGATTTTTCAACGCTGAGCCGTGAAGACCAATTCCAGCTCATGACGGATGCGATCCGGCAAAACGAAGAAACCTGGCGCAACAGTTTTAGCAACTACGAAGGCGTATCTATCGCTAATAAATTATCAGGACCGGACCAACAAAATACGGGACTCTTATCGTTGCGTTTCAATGTGACGGAGAAACAAGACCTGCCACCAGGCCAAATGAACCGCATCCCAACATTCATTTTCTACAAGGGATACAGATTGCCGACTGATATTTTGGAAACGGGCAAGGCTACCGCCTCATCAACCGTGATCGACCCGGCAAAGATGCCGAGGCCCCTGGGTTGTAGTGTTGGCAGGGACGAAACGCAAACTGCAGGCACTGTCGGGCTACGCGCAAGAATAATTACGGGAGGCGAAACAAAGGTCTGCGCAATTAGTTGTTATCACGTGGTGTTTCCGGAAGAATTACGGAAACAACGGTTCTCGATAAGTTCCGGCGATGACCCACAAATTGTCGGCAGCCACATACTGCTGTCTCCGACGATCCAGGAAGCGAACGTTCAAAATAACGTAGGCAGCGTTTTAAGAGGTGAATTTTCAAAGTTTCTTGACATTGGCTTTTTTGAAACTTCCAACAGCAAAATAGACGATAGCGTCTTTGAGTTGGGCGCCGTCAAAAATATTTATGATGTAAATCCGGATGACGAATCCAGGCAGACTTCGGTTCGCATTTACGGACGTTCAAGCGGACACCTCGAAGGATCCATCTTCGCGGCGACCGTGAACAAGCCTGTTGCATACTTTAGCGAGACTACAAAGGATGCGTTCATTCAACACTTCGAGGGGCTCATCCAGCTGAAGATGCCAGCAGACCACGGAGACAGCGGAGCGGCCGTGCTAACCGAAACAAATGAACTGGTGGGAATTCTAATCGCAATTGACCATACCTATAGTTATGTATTACCCGCCAGACGCCTTTTAAAAAATTTTCCAGTCACCTTAGACATCAATGAGCAATAATATGAAAAAGATTTTCATTGGGATCCTTCTTACAATATCTCTAAGTATAGTAACAACAGCCCACAGCCAAAATAAACGAAATACGCGCAGAAGAGCTTCTGATACGGTGCAGTCCCTGCCCGATTCGGGCGTCATAAAAAAACTAGCCAATCCCGGGCAGATAACTATCCTCCGTTTTGCTATACCTGAACTGAAAGCGGAACAGTGTCCCGAGGTTGGAAAATTGCTCCCATCTGAGAGCAAAAGCATCAGCGCAAGAGGCAATCTCGAGGACAAACACGATCTGCAATTAATAATTGGTCTTCCGCACGGCGATGCAATAGGCGGAGAGCAAAAATATGTGCTCACTAATATTCAGAACAAGCACCCCTTTAAAGGCACAATGTCAGGTGTGACCGGGGACTCGATCGTTTTCAATATACCGTGGGACGAGCTTTCCGATGCGGACATCCGACAATTACATCTGACCAGTGCCGATCAAAAAGTTTGTTATTCCTTCCTGCTGGAACTGAAGATCAAAGAAGCACGACCAGTTCCCACGGTCAAGGTACCGTCGATCGATCTGTCCGGGCTGCCAGTCGTTGCGGCGGACCCTTGCACTTCGTGCTCTCCAGAGGGGCACATTATCACCTATAACTTTTCCAACAACTCTTTAAAGAATAAAAAAGTTGGAGGCAAAACGTGGCACGAAGAAGATTACCTGGTATCCAGGTGGACAAAACTTCCATGGGTTGGTCATGAAATGACATTCAATGTAATTAATGTAAACCCATTTAAATACGACATTACGGTCTCTGACTCGTTGGTAAGTTTGAATGTCGAAGCGCCTGACGCCCTCGTCAAGGCATTTACGCTAGGCAATATTCCATCGGCAGCGGGCCTGGTGGGCGATGAAAACAACACCAGGGATTTGTTCCTTGGTATGATGCAAAACATTGGGGAACTAATAAGCACCATGATCAGCGAGTTTCAGAACGCCGGCGATTGCTACAATCCATGTGACAAAATTTCCGCGGTCGTTACCAAGATAAACAAGTATTTCGTTGACAATTTCGGGTATAAGACAGACATGCCGCTGGAAACCTTCCTTTTGAAAAATATCAACGAGCTATTCGATGCAGAAAAAGATAAAGAAAAAATAGCTGAGCTTAAAAGTATCGTAGCAAAATTCAGAAGTTTTAGGTCCATGGCCTTTGGGAACTACAGCTATAGAATCCCACAAATACATAATGTGGATCAGTACATTTTCAAGTTGAGCATTCTTCCCA
This sequence comes from Flavisolibacter sp., assembly GCA_035555175.1. Lineage (GTDB taxonomy): Bacteria > Bacteroidota > Bacteroidia > Chitinophagales > Chitinophagaceae > Flavisolibacter. The sequence goes on from DATMHB010000602.1 coordinate 4,773, forward strand.
AGGATGGAATCTCGGCGGGCGCGCGGGTTGCAAACCAACAAATCGCAGTAGACGTTCTTGGGGGCTTTAAAGTTGATGTGAGTTCAGGTCTTTTTGCAACTGATCTTGTTGATCACAAGTACATTCTCCGTCCGGACAGCAGTGTGGTCCGCACTGCTAACGGATTTGGAGACTCTATCGTTTATAACCGCCGTAACCGGGTGCTTCGGGAGACGGCTCACAGCCGGGATTTCGGTGTGGCCTCATTCTTTCATTTTTATCCAAAACTTACACCAAATATAAATTTCGCAACGAGCCTGGGCGCAGCGCTTAGCATCAGCGACAAACCTAAACTTCGATACCTCGTTGGTTTTAGTTTCCTGGGTGGCAAAGCCAACCGGCTTGCGCTTACCTACGGATGGTCGGCTGGGTACGTAGAACGACTAAGCAATAGATACGAGCCCGATGGGACAGGCGGCATTTTTACGCTGTCAACTGACAAAGAAATATCAATGAAGAAGGTATTCAAGGTCCGGCATTTTGTGGCTTTGACCTTCAGTATTCCGCTCATTAATAAAAAAGAATCGGCGGCTGCCGATGCTGCGCCGCCAGACGCAAAAAAAGACGACAAGTCAAAAGCAAAAGAATCCACGAAGCCCGATCAATCTACAAGTGACTCATCGGCAGGGGACGATCAAAAAGAAGTAAAGAACAAGAAAAAGAGTTGATTTGCCTTCGGCCAACAAATCGTCGCCGCTGTGTGATTGACATATAATTGCCCGGTTACTTGTGCAAGATTGATGAGCAAGGAGATTAATTTTTTTAGCTCATGCAAAACCAATGCCTTTTTAAAATTCCGTAGAACTACGGTTGTTTTCCCTATGCATTCCGGCTTATATTAGCATTTGTTCCTCAAAAAAATCCATTCCCTGGTCTTAACAATTTAACCTCAGAAAGACGCGTCTACAAAGCCCTAATCTGCCCGGACATGACCTTCAGACGACCAAATGGAACATCAGCTTACGTCAATTTATCCAGACAAAGCCATACGTGAGCAAGCAGCATAACTTCTGGTATTGCTCTTCAGGCACTGTATGCAGGCCGGCCCTTCCGTCACCATGTTCACGAACAGCCGGATCAGCTACTGATGTGTGCTCGTCCAGTTGGTACTGACCGCCTTCAAACGCACAATGGTATAGCTTCTAATCCTGATCGATCATGACCCAGAACTTCCCGCACTATTGCAGTCAGTTTGAAAAACCCGATTCCCGGGTGACTGTGATCATTGCAGATGACCATGAATTGTTCCGGGACGGACTAAAAGCAATGATTAAAAAATACAAGGGGATTGAAGTGATTGCAGAAGCGGTAAATGGAACAGACCTGGTAGAGAAAGCACAACAATACGCTGCAGACGTCGTCGTAACTGACATTCAGATGCCGGGCATGGATGGCATCCAGGCTTGCCGGATGATCAAGTCTTCCGTTCCTTCAACCAACGTCATCGCGCTTTCCTTTTTCGACGAGGATAGCATTATCGTAGATATGCTGGAGGCGGGCGCAACGGGTTATTTGCTTAAATCGGCCTCAAAACAGGAAATCATAACAGGTATAAAAAGTGCAGCGAAAGGTGACGCTTACTATTGCAGTACGGTTTCAAGCAAGCTTTTCCGGATCTTATCTACTACCAATATTTCAAAAAAGAAAGTGCAGTTCTCCTTTTATGAATCCAGCGTGATCAAGTTGATTTGCAAACAGCTGACAACTAAAGAAATGGCAGATCAACTTCATTTATGTGTGCGCACGGTGGAGGACTACCGGCATAAGATCCAGGAAAAAACGGGCGCTAAAAACGCCGTCGGAATTGCCCTATTCGCTTTGAAAAACAAATTGATATCACTGAAAGAAACCTAAGCATCATTGGCCGTCATGGCCTCACTTCTGTTTGAGCCCCTTCCAGCACCATCACCGTTCTTTTCGATGGATCATTTTCCATATAAAAGTTGAGCGGCCCATTCTTAAATTCATAGGTGGCGGACGGCGGCACTGAATCGATCAGTGCTTCAACGATCGCCGGCTTTTCACTTATCAGGGTCCCGAAATTCTCGATCTCCATTTTGAAAAAATAGGTGTTCCTGTTAATGGCGGGGAACGAACTGCCTATATTAACGGGTGTAATTGTTCCCGCATGGTCTTTATTCTCTTTTAGAGAGACGGTCATTTTGCCCAGTTCATCATGATGCCCATACAACTGGGTATTCTTCCATATCAGCGCCCGCGGACCAAGATGGTGTCCGATAATTACGGAATCGCCCCTGCCTTCAAATTTGAGGTCAAACCTCCTGTTTAAATCCGGAATGAACACCGTGGGCATACACTTATGCTGATTGCCGGCGCATTGAACCTCCGTAGCCAGATCGTTATTTTTCCACTCTGCAGGCGATAGATCATGAAGCTCGATAATTTTTTGTTCCATATTTACATTTATTGTTTGACTTATGGCAGAATACCGGCACCTCGAACAGCCGCTCTATATAAACCAACGGTGATTAGCCTGAGGCCCGCAGCAATACGAATGAATTTGAGCATCAGTTGATACTTAATCAATGGCTTCGATTGAAGCGCCATCTTCTTGATTTTGGCTCGCCGTTAAACAACCGCTTCTATTTCAGCAGCAACATAACCCCGCTTGGCGAGCATATCGCCGATCATGGCATATTCCGTGACTTCCGCAGCACTTGTGCCTAAGCCGTCAACATACCGGTTGAACATGCAGAATGCGGCCGCAATAAGCACCGTGTCATGGATCTCCGTATCATCAGCACCTGAGGTCCTGGCCGCTTCAATATCATGAATTGTGACAAGACTGCCGCTTTGTTGCACCTTGCCTGCCAACCGCAGCAAAGCTTTCAACTTTTCAGATATTTCAGCATTTTCCATGTCTGTGCGGACCTGGCGGGAAAGCGATCCGCTCTCTGTCATTGCGTCTACGACAGCAGCATGGGAAGCAGTACAAAATCTACAATTGTTCAGATGGGAAACATAGGTTGCAATCAATTCACGTTCATAATCCATCAGTGATGATGAAGAGCGCAAAATGGATTGAGCCAATGAGTTTAATGCGCGCGCGGTCTTGGGGCTAAATTCCATTAGCCCGATAATGCCTGGCTGACTGCTCCCAGTGTTGATGTACGCCATAATTTAATTTTTATGTGGTGATTTTATACTCCTCAAGCGCCTGTAACAAGCATTCCGGGATGGGAATTGCCGATAAGCTTTGGCCCGTCCTTTTGAAACATCCTATTTCATGCGCCCCTTTAGCTACCAGGATCTTCGATTGCCCCCCAAGTTTAAAATACTCAAAACGCATCCTGACCCTATTGGCCGATACAGCAAGAAGTTCCATCAAGATCAGTATCTGATCGAACGCTCTGAGCTCACCCAGGTAATCGCACGAACAATGAATCGTGACAAGAGCAAGGGTACCGCCCTGTATCTCACGGACGATTTCCGGGCAGTTTTCATAAAGGAACATCTCCCTGCATGCGCCTTGCCACACCAGGAAATTTGTAAAATAAACGTTGCCGACAAGGTTAGTTTCTCCAAAGCTTACACTGTGTCTGAATTCATAGTTTTTCATAGGCGGGAATTAGCACGCTTAAAATATATTCCTGCGCTGGCTCAGCAAGCTTACACTTATAAGATATAATCCGGTGCTCACCGCAGTTGAAATAAATGATCGCCGGGCTGTCTTTTGCCCCAATACTGAGTTGGCTGAACAGCGTTAACCCCGATTTCCGGATACATTCCATAGCGCTCCAGATCCGTGAAGCTGCAGCATCAAAGTCTTCATTCATTGCTTCTGAAATCCGCTTCAACATCCCCGTTCTTCCACCCAGTAATAATTCCCAGCTTCCCCGTTCTCGCGCGGTTATTCTTTCCATGTCACAACTCACCACATCGTCGGCCATGATCGAAACACTATTGCCTGAACTATAAGACCGTGAATAATATTTTCCGCTTTTCAGCATGGGTCTTCCATCCAGACGCCTGAATACATCAGGCTCAAAATTGTCAAACTCAATTAACGGCGTTCTTTCGGTACCTAATAGCTCGGCTGCCCGCCGGTTAATTACATTCATAACGAGGGGTTTGGCCAGAACCTTCCCCTCTAAGGGACGAACACTCTTAAATTCCACCCCGCTGTATTCCTCAACAATTTCATTGCGGCTATTGATCATCGTAATGTCATAAACATAGCTACTTGCGTGATGCGATCGCTCTATAGCCTGGATGCTTACCAACTCTTCCTTCAAAGCCGGGAATGCCGCAATGCTTTTTATTGATACAGGCAGCAGCAGAAAGTCGGGCACACAGGCCTGCACACAGTGTAAAGCACCATCGCGCACAGAAGGGTGTTCCAGCGAAAGTTCCTGCGGAAAAAAATCTGAAAAGAATCTACCTTCTGCCGCTTTCAAACTGCAGATACATGAATTCCATGACAGCTGTTCATATCCGCTAACAGACTGAAATGATCCACCATGGAAGAGTATGGACCGATAGATGTCTGCCTCCGGATCCAATGCCGGACGGTCCGCAGGCAACGATAGCTCGTGATGCTTTATGGTTCCATTTCCCGCGGCAATAGAAGCAGTGAAAAAATCAGTGGCGTATGCGTCGTCGGAAGTTCTTATCGCAAATAAATACTCGTTATTGCCTATCCACTGGCCGGCTATCCGGATCTTCTTTTCTTCGCCTGCACGCAGAACAATGGGATGATTGAATGATATGTTCCTGATCACAATATTGTCAGGAATATTCCCCGTCAGTACCTGATATGCCTGCGCTATCGCCTCAATAGCCATGACGCCGGGAAAAATCATCCGGCCGTCTACAACATGATCATTCAGGTAAGGATCCGAATGAGTGGAAATAGTACAATCACTGATTAGTTCAATGCCTGGATAGTGAACAATGACCTGGTCAATAAACCGGTGGCATTCGCGGCTTTGATAAGATTTCCCGCGGAGGGTTGTTGTTTCTCCGAATCTTCCCGAAGCAATTATTGAAGTGCTGTGCGGCCAATTCCTCAACTGCTCCATAAAAAATTTTACACCGGCATCAATCGTAATCGGCTCAATGCCTTTCCTGATCAATCTTTCCAAGGCACCCAGCTTTTCGCCCATCCCTGTTCCTGACCACACCGACCAGCCGATATTCAGGAAATTGATATTTTTTAACCGTCCCGCCAGTTTCTCCATTTCGTTCTTCATCCATTCATTTGCAAGGGCGTATTCGGCATTCCCCTCCATTCCGGTTTCTGCTATAAGCGACCCGAAACTCACCACCCAGCGTAATTCCGTTGTATCGATTTTAGAGAGAAGGTTCCTTAAACCAATCAGTTTCGGGTTGAGAGCAATTTTAAATCCTTCAGCAGTCAACTCTGTCACGGAACGCGGTTTATTAACCCCCGCTCCATGGAT
>DATMHB010000603.1:0-9191 GCA_035555175.1 Flavisolibacter sp.
TATATGTGGCGCGTTTGGCTTTCAATGCGGTGAAGATAATATGGATGGAAGGAATAGGGAAGGGGGCGAGATGAGCGTTTAAACTGGAAAAAAATTGTTCTTGGTCAATGACCTAAATTTATTCAAAAACAATCTAACGAACATCGTATGAACAAACGGGTACTTACAACATAAAACTTCATAACCACTATCCAAGTAATTCGATTTGCTCCAAATGCTGGTAATATTGGGGAGGAAATTCAAAATATTTTTTCCCATCGATCAGGCTGCCGGTTTTCTTTTTATTAGTTCCGCCCCATTGTTTAAAGAAGAATGACACCTTAGCATTCTTGCATCGATCCTGAATGTCTAAAACCCAATCTGAATCCATTGGTCGGGGGCTTCGGCCACTTTCTCCTCCAACAATTACCCAATCTATCTTTTTTAGATTGAGATTGGGAAGTGGTCCTATTAAGGGTTCACAAGACAAAAATTTTACCTTTGCATTCGTCTTTCTTAGATCTTCAATTCGATGAACAACCCTATTGTCTTCCACTGAAACACCCATCCAAATATTGTGAGTCCACTTTAGTTCTTTATGATACTTAAGTAGTATGTCAGAACGTTTCGTCAAGACCTGAAAAACATGTTGAGGGTTATCATTCATCACATGGAAAACCTTTTTTATGAAATCTAGTGGAACATCTTTATGAAACATATCACTCATAGAATTTACAAAAACGATTTTAGGACTCTTCCATGAGTAAGGAATATTTAATGCGCTTTCGTGCACTGTTAGTTTGAAGCCATTTGAATATTTTTCAATACCCATTGCCAAAAGCCTTTTAGACATAACTTCAGCATAACAGTACTTGCATCCAGCCGATATTTTGTTACATCCGGTAGTCGGATTCCAGGTCATTTCTGTCCATTCAATACTTGAAGATGCCATAGTTATAATAGTTTAAAGTAGATTTTGTTTTCTTTTTTGAAATGAGTGTAGTCAAGGTAGTATACTCCGCCAGTTGTAATATGTTCACCCTTCACATTGCAAGTATCAATCTTCCTGGATTTAATCAGTCCGTCCAAGGCCGTTTTTGCATGAGTTGGCCGAAACTCGTTCCTGAGCGCTAGTTCATAAATATCTTTATTGCTGAGCATCCTGTTTTTTAATGCAACTGTGATTGTTTCCTTTAAGAAATCGAGCTCCCTATTATGATCTACTTCTTCGAAATGGTCGTCAAACAAGGATGGAGTTTTCTTCTGTGTAAATCCTTTTCCTCTAACTGGGTCTAAATTCCATTTAGCCTCTACCATTTTGTCTAAGCCGTAAATATTTGAAGTGATAAAGAATAAAGCATAATAGTTGCCTTTTCCTCTTTCGATGTAGTGAGAACATGTATAAAACTTCCCGTTGAAAGAAAGTGCTCCTTTTATTTCATTGATAAATTCAAATACGTTGTCAATTTTATCACTTAGAATTCTATGGTTAGATGGAAAAAAAGAAAAGATAAACCTCCGTAAATCCTCATAACATGCCCGATTTGGGTCATTTAGAGCTATATCTTTAAATCGGTACATCTGCATTACTGGCAGAAAAAGTATGATTTCTGTATGCTCATTTTTAATCAGATTATAAATTTTATCCCCGTGTATTTGTGAATAGCCATATGGATCAATAAATATTAAACTTCGTTCTTTTCCCTGGTATGAGTTTACTTTACCTGAAGTTAAGTCGAGCATTTCATCTGCATCCTTATTAAAAAATTCATAAGAGCAATTTTCGACCTTGTCAGCATTTAACATTGCCTCGACATTGACTATTTTATGCTTTTCAAAATCATTAATATTTACTGAAACAGGCTTTAAAGGTTTGCCTCGCTGTCTTACAATTTCATTTGTCTCCTTAATGCATTTATTCGTAATTAAAGGACTTCCGACATTTCCATCCTTGTAAACGCCAATACCACAGTATATATCAAAGAGGTTTATTTTATTAACATATGGTGTAAGTCCCAATACTGTTAGATAATGCATTAGATAATTCTCATACAAATCTAGCTTGGCTTGTGAATGAGGTAGAACTACTTCCTTGGCATTAGTTTTTGGGGGTTTTGCCATTCTCGAATATACTAATTATTTTAGTAATTTATTTCCTTTGTTCTCCTCACCCTTGCCTAATGCAAGTTCTAAATAGATGGCCTCTGTGTAAAGTTCGGAGTTAAGCATCACTTTGAAGTAATGTCTATGTCCGTGCGTGTTCGAGCATGGTTGTCTTGAAATTTACAAGCAATTTACAAGCGGGATACCCATTTTGGGGTTGTTTTAAGTGGTCGTGATAGGTGTACCAAAGAAAAAACCTCTAAAATGCCTTTGTATTTAGCACCTTAGAGGTTTACTTGGTGGGAGTTGACGGGATCGAACCGCCGACCCTCTGCTTGTAAGGCAGATGCTCTGAACCAGCTGAGCTAAACTCCCTTTTTCTTGGGGATGCAAAAATAAGGGCTCATAGAATAAGGACAAAAATATTTTTCAACTTATTCTTTTCTGCCGTCCCTAATTCAACTGCACTGCCGGCAGCCTGTAGTTCTGCCCATCCCATACAATCAGTTCGTGCACCACAAGCTTCCAAAATTTATGAAAAGGCGACTTTGACAAAATCTTTCTGACTTCAGTTTTGTTCTTTGCGTTCATCGTGATCCATACCGTCTGGATCTCCATGCTCACCGCATAGTGTTCAATTACCTGCTCGTCAATCAGGGAGTTGACGTACTGTCTGTGCTCCGCGATGATCTTCATCGTTTCTTCATTCCATACAAATTCCACTATAACCAGATACTTGTTCATGTTCTTATAATATTTTCCAATCCACTACCTGGTTCGCCCATTCCTGCCTGTAGGGCGTAGCCACCCGGATATAATTATCAGTATACCCTTCCATCATTCCGTTCTTTATATGGTCTTCAAACAAAACTTTGCGCGTCTCTCCTTTATGCCGACCCGAAAAATATTGCATTTTCATATAGCTTAGGTTACGCAGCTTTTTATTTCGCTCATGCCTGATGTTGACAGGAACCACAGGTTTTATTTCGACCGCTTTTGTTCCATCCCTTTCTGAATAAGTAAATACATGGAGATACGACACTTCCAGCTCATGCAGAAACTCAAATGTATCGTTAAAATGTTTTTCTGATTCCCCGGGAAAACCAACGATAACGTCGACCCCGATACAGCAATCCGGTATCAGGGATTTGATCAACGAGACTCGCTCCGCATACAATTCTCTCCGGTACCTGCGCCGCATGGCACCCAGTATCTCATTACTTCCGCTCTGCAGCGGAATATGAAAATGCGGCATGAATTTTTGGCTATCTGCCACAAAACTGATAATATCTTCATTCAGAAGATTCGGCTCGATAGATGAAATCCTGTAGCGCTCAATGCCATTTACTTCTTCGAGGCGTTGGGCGAGCTCATGAAAGTTCTCTGTTTTTGTTGATGTGCCTTCAGAACCCTTTCCGAAATCTCCAAGATTTACACCGGTAAGAACGATTTCCTTTACACCCCGCGCAGCCAATTCTGTTGCATTCGCAACCACATTATTGATGCTATCGCTCCTGCTTTTGCCTCTCGCCATCGGAATCGTACAAAATGAACAGGTATAATCGCAGCCGTCCTGTACTTTCAGGAAAGTGCGTGTGCGATCATTCAGAGAGTAAGATGAATGGAAGCCATGCACATCGCCGATATCGCAACTGCTGATTCTTGTCGAATCACCTTTTGATAATTCCTTGAGGTGCTTGCCAAGATTGAACTTTTCGGCCGCGCCGAGTACAAGGTCTACCCCTGGAATGGAAGAAATCTCTTTCGGCTTTAGTTGGGCATAACAACCCGTGATGACAACGAGACTCTCAGGTGATTTCCGCTGAATGCGCCGCACCAATTGCCGGCATTCCCTATCTGCATTCTCGGTTACCGAACATGTGTTGATCACATACACATCCGCCAGGGCATCAAACTCTTTTTTCATGAACCCATCAGCCTCAAGCTGGCGCGAAAGGGTCGATGTTTCAGAAAAATTGAGCTTGCAACCCAGTGTGTGAAAGGCAACAGTACGCTGTTTTTCCATGTGCCGCAAAGGTAACCAATTGGGATTGACCACAGATTTTGCAGACCCGGATTAGGAATTTGTTAAGGACTGAAGCCGGGAAAGCGCGGGGTTTGACCCGCCGCGCTAAAGAGTTACTATACCCTCCGGATTGGATATCATATTTGCAATATTGGTCCAGTCTTGGCGTTGCCACGATTCTGAGTCGGCCTCAAAAAGAAAATCCAATCAAAATCCTCGCCTCGGCCCTCTCGTGTTCATTGAGCACTTTATTTTTTGGGAAGGCTGGTGTTTTATGGACATTTGTGAGCTGAGGCAGATAGTTGGCAATGAAAAACCACCGGCTGCCGCGATAATTGATCGTGGGTCCTGCATACAGCACCGAATTATCCCAATGCCCTTTGACGAGGTCATTATGATTCACCACTTCTATTCCTGCACCAAAAGCAACAGAGAAATTACGCATATAAGCGAGGTCAAACTCCAACGGCGTCTCTTCAAATTCGAATTCGTTCTCTCCGTTTTCTCTTTCCGCTTCGGCTTCCAGTTCATAAATGGCATTAAAAGCAACCAGGTTTTTTCCGAATGAACGGTCGAGCAGTAATTTGGTTTCGAGTTCCAATTCATCACCTTTTACGCCGAGTTCACCATAAAGTGCTACACCCAAACGGCTCGTTGGCCTGCTTACCCTCCATTTCCATTCGTTCGAAAATCCGATCTCATTAAATTGGTTGATATTGCCGGTGCTATCGCTCATACTTTTCTGAAAACGGTTAAAATAAAATGCGGTCTGCAGGTTTCCGCCCAGGCCCACTTCATATTCGACCCGCTGGTCTATGGCGTGAAAATATGCTCCTTCGTGCCCAAATCTCGACGTGTGCCACAGCTCAATATCAAAACTTCCTTTTGGCAGCACATTGGTTGTATAGGTCCTTGCGAAATACCGGTCCTGGGCTTGGATGGCTGTAATGCTGATCAACGAGGCAATAAGTAAAGCCGTTCTTTTCATGTGGATCTTTTAAGTGCAAAAGTATTCTTTGGGGTCCCGGGTCGTTTACGAATTCAGGAAGCCGGTTTTCGACATGCGATAAAAGACTGTGTAATTCATGTGATCTTTAAAGATATGGAGCTGAATATCTCATCCGGAAAAAGAGCCGGGTCCGTTGTTAGCTTAACGCGAAAGGGAACAAGGCTATATCTTTAGGGAAGATTACAAATTTTTGTATGCAAAATCAATACAATCCCGTTGTCGATCATTATGCGCCCGCGGTCGTAAGCCCAGACCGTCCACCGACGGAACTGGAACTCTCCAAATTTTTGTATGAAGCGATCGATGCTTCACAATGGATCGACATAAAAACATGGTCGCGGTTTTTCGATCTGATCCCGGTTGATCCTTATATCAGCGAGGGGTATCGTTTCAAGGCCATCGCCTGGTTCAGGGTGAAACACGATCGGGCTGCGGCCATTGAGGGGATTGATCAACACATTGCTGCAGTAAACGAATTGAGCGGAATGACTGAACCTGAATCCGCAAAATATTTAAGCAGCAGCCTGCCCACATGGCATTCCGCCGAAACAGGATACAGCGTCTGGAACCTGCCTCAGTATGCCATGCAACAATCGATTCAATATAATCCCGTTCATGGAGATATGCGCCGCGAATATCCCCGTATAAGCGATAAGATCATCGACAGCGAAGATTTTCATCAGCTATTGATACATTACGCTTCATTCTTTGGATGGAGCGACGCCATCGTATTGGTGCAGTTCCAAAGAGTTGATTGCCTTACCGGCCGCAAGGGCATCCCCACGGTGGAAGGCTTTCACCAGGACGGCAACAGGCATGTTGGTATGCTGGTCGTGAACCGCGACAACATAACGGATGATTCCGGCGTGAGTCAATATGTAATGGATGATAACGGCCGGAAAACGGATGAACTCATTTTTGACGAGGTCATATCACCCGGTAAGCTCATTTACTGGAATGACAAAAGGGTGTGGCATTACGGATCGGAATTGAAAGTAAAAGATCCGGACGTCAATGGAGGCAGAGGGGTAAGGGATATTATTATCATGAGCGCCAAAAAACCACCCGCCAATATGCCGATCGGGCCGGTACGCAAGAAAGACAAGAGTTAAAATTCGTCCCGCCGCGGCCGGACTAAAAGCTTAAAGAGCAAGGCTTACGGCTCTATCTTACAGAATTATTTTACGAAGTACGGGCTCAGATGGCAATGCGAAATATGATGTCGAAAATGTTTCTTTCCGCTTCGCATTAAATGTGTCCTTCAGGGCTTCGCCCGCCCCGCCTCAAGCCGCAGAAAAGCGTCATAGATCCGGTAACTGACCAGCCTGCACCTAATTTTTGCTGAGCTTTGTAACCAAATCGGCATCACAATAATCTAATACAAGGAATGCAACAGAAAAGTGGGGGCGATCCTGAAGATCAGTTCAGGGACGAGATCCAGGCATTGGACGATAACGAGATCATCTCGCGGATTTTGAAAGGAGAAAAAAACCTGTATGCCTTGCTGGTAAGGAAGTATAATCAGCGGCTTTACAGGGTAGGAATGTCTGTTTTGAACAACGAGGCTGAGGTGGAAGATGTCATGCAGTTAGCTTATATCAAGGCCTATGAGAACCTTGAGAAATTTAAGTTCCAATCGGCCTTTTCAACCTGGCTTACCAAGATACTTGTCAATGAGAGCCTGCTGCATTTAAGAAAGAAGCACAACACCGTACAAAAAAGCAAACTTGGGCTTTCGCCACCAGCTGAACAAAGTGCTGTTGATTCTGAAACGCCTCTTATGAAAGTGCTTAACTGGGAATTGAAAACGATTCTGGAATCATCTATCCGTGAGTTGCCTGAAAACTACAGAACCGTTTTTATCATGAGAGAGATTGAAAACATGAGCATAGCTGAAACCTGCGAAGTACTTGGCATCAGCGAGGCGAATGTGAAGGTGAGGCTGAACCGTGCAAAAGTGATGCTGCGCGATATGTTAAGAGAATACCTGAAAGACGACGAAATATTGCAATTATATCAATCGCATTGTGATAGGATGGTGGATCGTGTAATGGAAAAAATAAACAGAAAGGGTCATTGACGAATGACAAAATAATCTTTCACCAAATGCACACGTCATGAGAAAAACGTCTATCGTAACGCTAGGCCTCGTAGGCTTTGTGGTTGCTTCCAGTTTCTTAATTCAATGCAAGACCACCAAAGCTGATACGCGCAACAATCCTGATATGTCGGGCGATCCGAAGGATTTTAATGATGCCATCGAAAAGAACATGAAGCAAATGTTCGACAAGGGCAAGGCCGTATTTCGCTTTGAGACATTTGGTGATGAAGCTTTTTGGACGGATCAACTGGAGCTTCAAAAGGCGATCGCCGATGAAAAACATGGCGGTACAGGAAAAGGTATTACGCCCAAGCAGGCGCTTGACGCGGGTTTGAAAGTAGATCTTGCAGTGCTTCCCAAATTTCTGAGAAGGAAGATCAAGCAGGGTAAATTTTTGGATGATCCATGGGTAACACTTCAATTAATAAAAATAAATGCTGTTCTCGGCGTAGTCGGCAAATTTGATGGCGATGGTAATCTTAAATCCATCGGGCTTACCTGCGCTTCGTGTCACTCAACGGTTCTTGATCCCTCCGGGATCGGTCCCAGGCTGGATGGTTGGCCTAACCGCGACCTGAATGTAGGAGCAATCATTTCGATGGCGCCCAATCTTCAGCCCCTTTCGAAATTATTAGGTGTTGATGTGGCTACAGTGAAAAAAGTTTTGGCAAGCTGGGGCCCCGGCAAGTTCGATGCTGAACTTAATCTGGACGGAAAGGCATTTCGTCCGGATGGGAAGTCGGCCGCAACCCTCATCCCTGAAGCATTCGGTCACGCCGGTCATAACCTTCACACCTGGACCGGAGGTTGGGGCAATGTTACGTACTGGAATGCTTATGTTGCCAACCTCGAGCTCTCCGGCCAGGGAAATTTTTATGATCCAAGGTTGATGAATAAGGATCAATACCCCGTTGCCGCGAAAGCTGGCTTTGGTAATAAGCGCAGCGATTCGGATTACGTCACAAGCAAGCTGGCCGCACTGCAGTTCTATCAATTGGCGATACCCGCACCAAAGCCGCCGAAAGACTCATACAATGAGCAGGCGGCAGCAAGAGGACAGGTCCTCTTCAGTGGAAAAGCAAAATGTGCTACCTGTCACGTTCCGCCGCTCTATGCAGAACCCGGATGGAGTACACATAAACCGGAAGAGATCTGCATCGATGATTTTCAATCGAACCGCTCGCCGGATAAATCGTATGTAACGCAGGGACTCCGCGGATTGTGGGCGCATTCCAAAGGTGGCTTTTACCACGACGGAAGATTTGCGACGCTAATGGATGTTGTCAATCACTACAACGGCTGTAAGAAATTGGATCTTACAGAAGCAGAGAAGTCCGACCTGGTTGAATTTCTTAAATCTCTATAGATAATTTCCATTCCACCTTTTAAGCCGGTAGGGAAACCTACCGGCTTTTCAGTTCAACTTTATTGGTACTTGTACTCTTTCTTTTAATAACAATGTTGAACAGATATTCCAAAGTCAGATTGTGCGGGCAAGTCGTTCGCCGACGGAATATCGTCAGTTTATGATCCCAATGAGGGCTGTGCTTGAGTTCAATTCCAATTACAAGACCGCTGCCGGAACAAGTGTAATGAATTCGAATCCTGGACAACTCTTTAAGAAACCCTCGTGCTCCGCCTGGCAATTTTTGAAGATCAGTGCAACCTTTTTTTTGAATTTTCGTATTTCAAATACGCCACAGGTTTTTGTTTGCATTCCGGCCAACCTCTTCCACACAGGGTCCAAACTTTTTGCTGCGAGAACTTTGTTCATCACTAAATCAGTGTTTATGAATTCCCCTGCGCATGGCAGATTATTGCCCGGTTTAATATTATTGACGGCCGTTGCTTTTTTATCGGTGTGGGTACCTGGTTGTAAAAAAGATAAAGACCAGCAGACCAATGTAACGCCGAATTTGAAACTGGTAGCGGACAACCTCGTTTCCCCGCTATCCGTTGTTGAGCCTCCTGAT
>DATMHB010000604.1:0-2165 GCA_035555175.1 Flavisolibacter sp.
GGACACGAATTGCTGCTTGGCCTTACCGGTACGAATACTTATAAATCTCCCGAGCTCACCAGTATAAAAATAGAATTCGAACCCCGGGAACAATTTTTCAGATTGCCTGACGCCGAATATAAGGATCTGGGTCAGGACCAACTGTATGGACGGTTGACCGCTCAACTGAAGGCTTTCACGCAAACCGATCTGTTCAGACATTCTTTTTTCCAGCAGGCAGAAACTATAAAAACCGATTGGGGTGGCGTGATCTGGTCAAGGTAGATCCGGCAGTTTGCTAAAGTTTTTTCAAGGCTTAATCCGTATTTGGCGGCAGCGGTTCGCGTAAAGATTGACGTAATATGAGCGCTTCCGTCAAATGGCCGGTTGGTAATTTCCTGATCTCTATTTCCTGCCCCGGAAGAGCATCAAGCCAATACCCGTCGTCAAAGCCCTTCATGATACGGAACAGGACGCCATTGAAAAGCAGGATCAGCAAAGCCGTTGATATCAGATTGGTAAAGGCAATTGCCTTCAGAAGTTTTAAAATCGCGTATCTGGAATGCAAGACAATTGCAACGATTACAAATTCGATCAAAACCGTAGCCGCAAAAATGACCGCAAAGCTGCTGAAATAGATAGATCGTTCTTCTGCCTGTAAAACTTTCACCCACGGGATCCAGACAAGGATGCGGTAGCCACCATTCAAAAAAACGGAGAGATAGTATTCGGTGAAGAAGCTGGCTATGTTAGCGATGATCATTGCCACCAGCATATTCCTGAAAATTTTTGAATGCCGGCTAACGGCAAGCAGTTTGCAGAAGATAATTGCTTCGGCGAAAGCAACCGTCGCCATTGCCATAAAGGCGTAAGGCGTCCAAAACAAATGACCGAAATTGATGGCAGTTCTTACAAACACAGGTCTCATTTAGCGGTGAAATTCACCGGAAGTCCTCCGGAATTTTTGTATCCCATTGCCCAGGATATCGCCGGTATACAGGTTGCCTGCTCTGTCCACGGCAAGGTCGTGATACCACGCGCTCTCGCCTTCATAATGGCTGCTTCTTCCGAACCTTGACAATACTTTACCCGATGTATCCAAAACGATCAGGCCCGAGCCGCGGTGTTTTAATTTAAGAAAGCTTACATCATCCACTATAATCGGTTGGCTGTTGAAGTGGACACTGTCATTGCCCGGCACCCTTGCTTCACCGAGCGTCATAAGCAATTTTCCATCATAACTGAACTTGAACACCTGATGTAATCCAACGTCGGTGACCAAATTTTATTGTCGTGATCAACTGCGAAGCCATGCGGCATGATAAATAAATCGCCGGCCCAGCTATCGATCAGCTGTCCACTGTCTGCATCAATGGCCAGGATGGTATTTTGTTCAATGGGCTTGTCGGGCACAGAGCCGGTCAGGGCAGCATCTTCCTGCGCGGTGGAATATCACAATATGCTCGCTGGTATCGATACCAATGCCGGTAGGATTGCCCGGCAAAGTTGTTGGAAGCTGCGGTCAGTTCGTCACCAATTCATAATGTATTCAGCCATCTGTCCCTTTTCCTTTTTTCAGCCGCTGCAAAAATAAAAAACAATGAATGCACCAATTAGGGTGATTAATAAGAATAAAGCTTTCCCGATCATGTCGGAGAATGGAGGCCGCTCATTTTTCTTTCAATAAGAACCGGATGATGATCGAGAACGCATGCACGATGAAAATCCATGAAGTGACAATAATTCCAAACAGGCCGATGAAACCAAAAACGGTTTCCGCCAAACTATCTTCGCGGCTGATGATACTGATCAACAGGAAAATTACTGAAAGGATAAAGCTGTTAGTCAAAACCTTTAATAACAACTGCGGGGCTTTTGTCATAAAATTGGATTGCTATCTAAATCTAGCTAATTAATTTTTATTGGAAAAGGAAATTCTGAAATTGCCCGGTCAGGCAAAATAGCTCAAAATAAAGACGGTGGTAAGGTACAGCCAGAACAGGGAAAGCAGCATGTGTACGGCAGTTTCCAACGCTTTGCCTCTCCATAGGGTGGACGAATACCCGAGGAATTGGATGATCAGCCTCGCGAGCCAGAAAACAGCCAGTCCGAAACTAATGCGTTTGCCCAATACAGTGTTCACCAGATCGTGCGCCGACGTAATGCATAAAATGCCCATCAGGAAA
>DATMHB010000605.1:0-5079 GCA_035555175.1 Flavisolibacter sp.
AATAAAGGTAGCCGGTTTGTGGCGCATCAAGCACGGACTCGATCGTTTTCCGGGAAGGCGTGCAGATAGGTCCCGGTGGCAATCCCGTAGTCCTGTACGTGTTGTAAGGCGATTCGACCTGCGTGTGCTTTTCATAGATCCGCCGCAGGCTAAAGTCTTTCAGCGCGAACTTAACAGTGGGGTCGGCCTGAAGCGGCATGTTCTTATTCAACCGGTTGATATAAACACTGGCAATATTGCCCTTCTCTTCCTGGTTCGTAGTTTCTTCTTCAATGATCGAAGCCAGGATATACGCCTGAAGCGGCGTCAGTCCATGCGTCTTTGCCTTTTCGATCCGTTCAGTAGTCCAGAACTTTTTGGATGCATCAAAGATCTTTTGGTAGATAATTGAAGGAGAAGCATTCCAAAAATATGTATAGGTATCGGGCAGCACATGAAACATTGATTCTTCTGGCGTGGTTTCAAATTTCTTTAACGAGTCTTCCGTGGTTAAAAATTCGATCATCTGTGTCGAGTCGGTCTCAAACTTCCTGCCCACAAGGCTGGCAAAATCCTCCTTGGTCCTTAGTTTTGTGATCACCAGGTTCACGGGGGTCTGCTGTCCATTGCGCAGCATTCTTACAATACGCAAAAGGCTGGTACCCTTTTTTATTTCATACCGGCCCGGCTTGATGCTCTGCCAGTAATTCATACGGTTAGCAAGGAATTCAAAAGCTGTTTCATTTGTGATGATATGATTGGTCAACAGGGAATCCATAACTGCTTTTTTCGTTGCCCTTTTCGACGAGATCAACAGATCTTTCTTCGGGGATTCAAATCCTGTGGCAGGTCCCAGCACGATCCAGGCCGCAATTCCAGATCCTATCAGCAACAATAAAAATATGATCAGAAAGAACCTTTTCATACGGGACAAAATAAACAAAAACCCCGACGGTTAGGCCGGGGCTCAATGATTAATATTTTACAAAATTATTTACCCGGACCAGGAACGCCTGCAGGATTCTGAACAGGTTGGCTCGACTCCTGTTGTTGAACAGGTGTATTTGTTCTCGGAGAATGGCTACCGGGTATAAATACGGTGGAAACAATACAAAGTATACCAATAATGGCTGCGAAGAGCCACGTGCCTTTTTCCAGGACGTCGGTCGTTTGTTTAACCCCCATAAATTGGTTGCTGAATCCAGCAACGTTGCCCGCGAGACCGCCGCCTTTTGGGTTTTGCACCAGTACAATCAGGCTCAGCACCACACAGGCTACAATGATCAGAATAATGAATAGGAGCGTCATATCACGAACGTTTTAAATCTTCAATTTTCGCGGCAAAGTAAGCGTTTTTGGAGGGATTGAGCAAACTTAATTTGTTGTAAACTTCCAAAGCTTTATTCCTGTTTCCCTGCTTCAGCCATACCTCCGCCATAGCCTCGGTCACCACCTCCGATTCGTGAATGGAATCATCGGCCAGGTGCTGCACGTTCGATTCATTGGAGGGGTCGACATTCCGCGCTGCCTCTTGAACAGGTAATCGCTTCATCGTCTTTAACCATTCGGTAAAACTTTTCAACTGTTTTCCAAAACGGTCCTTAGGCACTTCTTCCTGCACCAGCTTAATGCCCTGCGACGCAAAATAATCAACGGTATGAAAAGGTTCGAAAGCCAGTGGTTCTTCCTTTTGTTCGGAAGACTGCACCGCCTGCAACACCGCAGGCACAGCTGTATCGAAGGGTATAGACGCCGTGTCAATTGGAATTAATATATCGGAAGGGGCGCTTGCGGCTTGATCATTCAGTTCCTTTCGCTCATTGTCAATATCGGCATTCACGGCATCTACGGCAACATTAGCAGGTTGCCCAACAAACTCCATTGCACGTTCTCCTGCCGGGTCAGCGACAACCGGTTCTGGTTCCGGTTCTTCCGATGCAGGAATTTCCACATCGGCATCCGCATAAAACTTATCGGACGAAAGGAAATATTCGAATTCCAGCGGATTGTGATAATATAATACGGCCTTTTGCAATTGGGCCGGATATTCGGGTGACCCTTCCCGTTTCAATTTTTCGAGCAGAAGAAACTGCGCAGGTGCAAAATAGGGATACTCCTGCACCAGGTTTTTTATTTCCTGCAGGTCGCAATCGTCGACAGATGGTTTTCCCAAAAGTTGCTGAGCCAGCACATGGATTTGTTCGCTCATGCGGCAATTTACATTACCAATTGGAAAAAAGGCGATTGAATATTTCGTCCGAGAGATTACGCACCATTTCATCCAGCAATTGAGACTCCGCCTGCTGAAGCGATTGGTTGGCGCTGAAGTCAAAGCTGCGGCTAACATCAAACTCCTGCGGCGGCTTATTCTCAAGCTGACGCATAAGCGTGATATGCACCGTCACCGTGAGTCTGTTCACCGAAGTCTGAGAACGGCCAGTACTGTTGGAAATACCGACTGTGCTGGGTGAATAATCGGAAATGTAACCGGTGATGCTCAAATGGGCGTCCTCATTATTTGTTTGCGAGAGCCGGGTCTGATTCAGGATCTTTTGCTTTAGTCTTTCCGTAAGGTTCGGGCTTAATTGCGGATTGACATATGGTGCACGGTTTTCGATGTATTGGATCCTCACCGTTTTAATACTATCTGCAAGCGGCGCTGTTTCCTTAAAACTGTAAATGTGACAACCTGAATTTAACAAGGCCGCCATCAAAACTCCCACGAACAACAGAAAAGATATGGCGTTGGATTTTTTCATGCTACTGGTCGATATCGTATTCTTTTAATTTGCGGTACAAAGTACGTTCGCTGATGCCGAGATCCATTGCCGCATCCTTGCGTTTACCCCGGTGTTTCTTCAAAGCCTTTTCAATTAACTCCTTCTCCTTGTCCATAATGTTCAGGCTTTCTTCCACTTCTTCGTGTTCATGTATATCGCCATGATGAACCATTACGGGCTGCGCAGCACCGGGTGAAGTTACCAAAACAGGGGGGGGCATTTCATGAGTTTGCAATTCTTTAACTTCATTTAGCACCGCAGGATGCTGGCCGGCCAGTGCAGGGTTCTGCATCACTTCAAAAAATAACTTCTTCAATTCCGTCACATCCCTCTTCATGTCGAAGAAAAGTTTGTAAAGGATTTCCCTTTCATTCGCGAATTCGTGTCCCTCATGTCCATTCGCGTGTGCCAATACCGGCAGGCGGTTAACGGTATTCTCCGGAAGAAAACGGTCTGCCTCTTTTGACGTGATCAGTTTATCAACTGAAAGCACCGAGATCTGCTCCGCAATATTTTTCAATTCACGCACATTGCCGGGGAAGGGATAGTTCATGAGTCTTTGACGCGCTTCCTCATCCAGTTGTACAGGCGCCGTTTTGTAACGCTCCGCAAAATCGACTGCAAATTTTCGGAAGAGCAAAGGAATGTCCTCCTTACGGTCGCGCAGTGCGGGAACGCGGATCGGTACTGTGTTCAACCGGTAATACAGATCCTCCCTGAACTTGCCCTGTTGCACCAGCTGAAACAGGTCTTTGTTAGTGGCCGCGATCACGCGCACATCGGTTTTCTGCACCTTTGACGAACCCACCCTGATAAATTCTCCTGTCTCTAACACACGCAACAGGCGGGCCTGTGTGCCCAGCGGCAATTCGCCTATTTCATCCAGGAAGATCGTGCCGCCGTTGACCGTCTCGAAATAGCCCTTACGACTATCCACAGCACCCGTGAACGATCCTTTTTCATGACCGAATAATTCTGAATCAATAGTCCCTTCCGGAATAGCGCCGCAGTTCACGGCAATAAATGGATTATGCTTGCGTGCAGATAGCGAATGTATAATATGGGAGAAGGCTTCCTTGCCCACGCCGCTCTCCCCAACGATCAATACAGTGAGGTCGGTATTGGCAACCGTTGTTGCCACCTGCAGTGCGTAGTTCAGGACCGGCGAGTTGCCGATGATCCCGAACCTGTTCTTCATACTCTGTAAGTCCATCCTAAAATAATTAAACTAATTCAGCGAATAGGGTTGCCTGGGTACACCCTGTGATTTTTACCCAGACATAATTTCCCGGCTTATGTTCCTGTTCTCCTTTTGGAAAAACGACTACCTTATTCTGACTGTTCCTACCCATCCAGTCCCTATCGGTTTTCTTCGAGGACGCTTCAATGAGCACCTTCGATATTTTTCCAATATCCTTTTTGTTGCTCTCGTGAGAAAGTCTGCCCTGCAGTTCAACGATCTCCTGCAACCGCCGCTTTTTCACGTCAAGCGAAATATCGTCTGCATATCGGCGTTGTGCCAGCGTTCCGGGCCGTTCGCTATAAAAAAACATATAGCTCATGTCGTAGCCCGCATACTCCATCATGCTCAAGGTGTCCCGGTGATCTTCTTCTGTCTCTGTACAAAAGCCTGCAATGACATCCGAGCTGATGCCGCAGTCCGGCATGATCTCCTTGATTCTGGCCACTTTTGCGATATACCATTCGCGCGTATAGCTGCGATTCATGAGCTGCAACACTCTTGTGGAGCCGCTTTGGAGGGGCAGGTGAATGTATTTGCAGATGTTCTCGTACTTCGCCATGGTGAACAGCACCTCGTCGGTGATGTCCTTTGGATGCGAAGTAGAAAACCTTACCCTGAGGTCGGGAGAGATGAGGGCTACCATTTCAAGCAGTTTCGCAAACGTCACTGGCTGGCCTTCTGCCGGAACGAAATAATAGCTGTCTACATTCTGTCCGAGAAGCGTGACCTCCTTATATCCCTGGTCAAAAAGATCACTGCATTCGTTGATAATGCTCTCTGCATCCCGGCTTCGTTCACGGCCACGTGTGAAGGGAACAACACAAAAAGAGCACATATTGTTGCAGCCTCGCATAATGCTCACAAAAGCCGTGATACCATTACTGTTCAAACGGACCGGTGCGATGTCGGCGTAAGTTTCATCGCGGCTTAGTAAAACATTTACGGCTTTTTGTCCGCCGTCGGCTTCGGTGATCAATTGCGGAAGGGTCCGGTAAGCATCAGGACCAACAACAAGGTCGACCAGTTTTTCTTCTTCCAGGAATTTTGACTTCAACCTCTCGGCCATGCATCCCAGAA
>DATMHB010000606.1:0-5219 GCA_035555175.1 Flavisolibacter sp.
CATGCCCGGATACCGCTTGCGGCACGATTGATCTTTGCAGAAACGGGCGTGCCATACTCCCAGCTGCTGTGTTTGCCCTGCGCATACCAGTATCCATTGTCTGTTTCAAAATTCTGCAGATAAGGGAAGGAGCTGATCACAGGCGTATTGACAATGGTGAGATGAACCGTATCATCATCCCTGAAGCTGTCGCCTGGATAATCGACCAACGCGTCAATATTGTAAGTACCGGGTGCTGAAAGATTCGCACCTGTTGTAAAGCTGTACTGCACGGTGGTATTTCCTGACATAGAAGCAAGCGTTTCGCTGACCCAGCTTCCATTGTTGATGCGATATTTCAACGGAATGCTGTTGATGGTGGCATTATCGCTATTGCGTACGGAAATTTTTATGATGGCTGAACTGGTGAGTCCGCAGCTGGCCGCAACCGGTTCATCAATACTCAGCATTTGCAGATCGTTGTGCACTTCATAAAGATGAATATCATCGAAAGAATAACCGGCGGCATTTTCTTTATCGGTCGCCGCGATCTTTCCGAACTGTCCCCACTTCACCTGGAAACTCGTGCCGAAATTCTGACCGTTGGCGGCAAGCAGATCAGACAATTCGATGCTCGCTGTTTTCTTATATAAGCCGGGCTCATTTTCATTGGCATCTAGGTCGTATGCCTCGATCCATGGCTGTGTATCACTGCCGCGGATCCAAACCCTGTTATTTGGATGCGCCTGCTGCCCGTGATTATTGAACTGGAAATCGAGACGCAAATCGTTAACCGCATTATTGTAAGCGCCAAGATTAAAAGTTCCCGTCAGGTAATTGGTATTGCCTGCCGCGTAATATTGATTCACATCGAGGGTGATTGCATTCGATCCCGAATAAGCGATACCCGAATTGAGGAACGTCCTTAATCTTCCATAAACGGTGCCGGTGCTGAAGTCATACCGGTCAGCGCCAGTCAAACCAATGGTATCTTTTCCATACACTGCCGGCGCGGCGGATTCAATATCATCAAGAAATGCACTGGTTAGCGTGAGTGGCGCGTTATCGATCTGTCTCACCAATACTACAGCGGTATCATTCGATGTCACTACATCCGCAGTATTATTTTTCACAACGGCTACAATCGAATAGTTGCCTGTGGCAGAAAGGTCGGCGGTGGTGGTAAAACTATAATTTGAAGTGGCCCCGGCAGCTAATGGCGTGCTCACTGTTTCGGAAATGAAGCTTCCACCATTGATCGAGTATTTTATGTCGAAGCTGTTGGCAGGCGCATCGTCAAGGTTTTTGATGCGCACGGTGACCGTTGTTGATGCACTCAATTGCGTTGATGTAAACTTTCTTCCTGATACCGGCGCCACAATCGCTTCCATACGGAGATCATTATCCGAAACACTGCCAGCGCAGGTACCGGTATTCGGTTGGCGGAATATGGCTATGGCCCTTCGTCCTCCTTTTCCGTTCACTCTCGAGCGCACACTCACCCAGTACACACTGTCTTTTGACAAGCCACCAATGGTATAGCTGTTCGCCGTCGTGGTGGTCAGTGATTTCATTCCTTCACCATCCAGCATGAATACTTCATAATCGGTGGCACCTGTTACTGAGGTCCAGTCGAGTGTAATGTATCCATCACACTGCACCGGATCCAGGGAAATAGTGGGGGCTGCAACAATGGTAAAAGAATTGCTGGTGGCCTGTTCCCCTGTTCCGTCTTTTGTTATCCTTACGCGCGCCTGGCTGGTGGCAATATTCGGTACCCACCAGGTGTACACCATCCGCTTCACATCTACACCGGCGGCAATCGTGCTCCAGCTCGACCCGTTGTCCGTGGACAGTTCAATAGTGGCTGTACCGGTATACCCGTCGGCATCCCAGCTAACCTTCATCATATCGAGTGCGCTTGTTGTTGGCGCCCAGCTTTCACCCCCTATCGGTGAGGTGATCTTCAGCTGCACGGGAATGGGATCATAAACAAGAAAATATTCCTGTGTCGGATTTTGTGTGATAGCGGTGCCTTTGACCCTTACGGTGTAATTGCCGGCGACAGGGCTATTGATCACCACCTGTTCGATATTATTAATATGGTCTGCACCGGTTGATGCTGGATTGCCAAGGGCTGCATTTGACGTATCGAGTACAACGGGCAGGTGCAGCCCACTCGACGGATCCACAACTTCGAGGTCAAGATCATTAACGAGCGTATGCGCACTGAGCATCGAAGCTTCCGGGTCGTTCCAATACAATAAGAATTTTACCTGCGTAGTATTGGCCGGGATGCTAATGGTGCTGTTGACAGTGGCTCCGTTTGCAATTGTGCCCCCAACATAATGATTGGCCTCGAGCATTTCAATGCTGCGAAGAAGGTTCATCCATCCGAATCCATATTGGAAATCGGGACCGCTGTTGCCACGGTCCAAGGCTCCATTGCAGATGAGGGCTTTCATCAACGCATTTCTCGGATTGCTGCCTGCATTCAACTGGCGATAGCGCTGATATAACAGGGCGAGTCCGCCAGCAACGGCCGGACCCGCCATGCTGGTTCCGTTATTATAGCCATAAATATTTCCCGACCAGGTGGATCCTACGAATTGTCCCATGGCTACCACTTCAGGTTTGATCCTTCCATCCTTCACCGGCCCCCTGCTGGAAAAAGCCGACACCGCCCCTGAGTCTGTAGTTGCTCCCACCGAGATCACATTCTTTGCGGATTGATATCCGCCAAGCACAGTATGATAACCTGGAAGAAAGGGCGAGCACACAGCGCCCCCGCTATTACCAGCAGAAAACACGTTCTGGAGATTAGGAAGATCGATCGCCATCCTGTCGAGCAATCTTGCATAGAGGTCATAGGTTCCAAAATATCCGCATTCGATATTGTCCCCGTAAGAATTATTCGTGATCACCATTCCATAGTCATTCACATAGGTGGCTGCATTCATAATGATGCCGTTGAATGCCTGGCTCACGATCGTTGCTTTTGGGGCATAACCCCTGTACAATTCGTTCCCATTACCTGCCCCTGCCACTGTTCCTGTTGTATGGTGTCCATGTCCCGAGCTGATCAGCTGCGCCGACCGATCGATCAACCTTCTTGAAAAATCAATATGCGTTTGTACATCCGCGTTATCACCAACGCCTACCACTACGCCTTCGCCGTTCAGTCCCTTTCCTCCATCGGCTATGGCCGCATTTAAAACATTGGCCCTTGAACCGGTACGGCTGTTTGTGTTCAATAGCTGGTCGCCCGGAGGTGCCGGCTGCACATATTCGATAAAAGGAAGCGAAGCCAATTCGGATAACCGGTTCGTTGCAATGCGTAATGAAAGAATACGATACGAAGCATATGCAGATGAAATGAGATCTATATTGAGCCGTCTCAACTCCGTAATAACATCAGTGCCTGCAAATGTTTTCGGAAAGCTCACCCAAACATCGATCGTGCCCGGAATTCTTATGGCCCATGAGGGAAGTACTCCCGTGGCCAGCCGTGATTCCAGCTTTTGTTTAGGATCGAGCTGGATGATGGCCTTTGCATTCACCTGCTGCAGCAAAGGCAAGGCAATTCGTCCTCTGATCACTGCGGTGTAAGCATGATCAGGAATATATTCAAGCAATTCAATGCCCTGGTCGGAAAGCATTTTCCTTGATCTTTCCGATGGGATCTGCTCAAACTGCAGCACGGCAAAAGCCTTGTCTTGAAACCTGGCCGCACGGCTATTGAACGAGTCGATAGCAGCCTGGCGCATATTGCCTTTGACCCTGATGGTACCCGAGCGTAAATTGAGCTGATCGTTCTGTGCGAAGATTATCGAAGAAATCAAAAAAAGGGGCAGGACAAGTAGTCGGCTGGGTTTCATGGATATAGTATCAGTTTTAAAAATAAAAAAAATTTCTAACGAATACTATAGAATGCTGTTTACGCCTCAGTTTCAGCAAGTTGCCCGCCTACAACGGCATCGTGCATCCGCCGAACGAAACTGTATACGTCCTGCATGTCCTTAACGGGTTCCACCACGATCATGAACATCTTTCCGAGCTGCTTGAGCCTTGCCTTATTGGTTCCTGTTTGCAGGTATTGGAGAATAGAATTGAATTTGGGTGATTCAAAATAGGGCGAATCCGGCTTGTTGATGAAATAACATTTGAGGGTACGATCTTTCATGATCATTTTTTCAAAGCCGAGTTCCACCGCCAGCTTTCTGCAGCGAACGGTGATAAACAATTCCTGCACCTCGGGCGGGATCGGTCCGAACCGGTCTGTCATTTCCTGTTCCATCGCCGTCAGCTCTTCTTCCGTATCGCAATTGTCGAGGCGGGAATACAATGATAAACGCTCCGTAATATTTTCTACGTAATCGTCAGGGATGAGGATCTCTAGGTCGGTATCGATGGTACAGTCCTGCACAAAATCATCCTGCCTTGAGATCTCTTCCTTGAATAGCTCCTTGAATTGCGTACGTTTCAATTCGCGAATGGCCTCGTCGAGGATCTTTTGGTACATCTCGAATCCTATCTCCGCCATGAAGCCGCTTTGTTCTCCGCCAAGAAGGTTGCCGGCGCCACGAATGTCAAGGTCGCGCATCGCGATCTGGAAACCGCTTCCTAATTCGCTGTGCTGCTCGAGTGTTTGCAGACGCTTGCGCGAATCAGCGGGCAGCGTGCTCACAGGCGGAGCCAACAGATAGCAAAATGCTTTCTTATTGCTTCTGCCAACGCGTCCTCGCAACTGGTGAAGATCGCTGAGACCAAACTGGTGTGCATTGTTCACGATAATGGTATTCACATTCGGAATATCCACGCCGCTTTCAACGATATTGGTGCAGACCAGCACATCGTATTTTTTGTCGATGAAATCGAGTATGCGTTCTTCAAGATGATGCCCTTCCATTTGCCCATGTGCATAACCGATAGAAAGATCGGGACACATGCTTTGGATGAGTGCTGCCATTTCAGCCAGACCCTGTATCCGGTTATGAATAAAGAAGACCTGGCCGGCTCTTTCGGTTTCAAAATAAATGGCTTCGCGAATAAAATCTTCCTGGTAAACGCGCACTTCCGTTTGAATAGGCTGCCTGTTGGGCGGCGGCGTATTAATGATGGAAAGATCCCTGGCCCCCATCAGGCTGAATTGCAGGGTTCTTGGAATCGGTGTTGCCGTCAGCGTAAGCGCGTCCACATTCGTGCGAAGCGTTTTGATCTTTTCCTTATGGGCCACACCA
>DATMHB010000607.1:0-3783 GCA_035555175.1 Flavisolibacter sp.
ATCCATGCTTCCTTCTTTCGCAAATTTTTCTCCTGTCGTACTACTAAAATAAAAGACCATGAAAAATACGATGGCAAAAATCAGGGGGCTTCCCAGTCCTCCCTTTCGGATGATGGAACCTAACGGAGCGCCGATGAGGAACATAACAAGGCAGGCGAAGGAAAGCGATATCTTTCTTTGCCATTCGATCTGGTGACGCCGCAGATTTTTTTGCTGTTCCTTGAACTGGCTCACTGCGATCTCGTTGCTGATGCGGATATTAGTGAGCTTATTCATCATTTTTTGAACCACCATCGACTTCAGCGTGTCGGGGATCAACGCATCAAAATTCTTTGCAGCGGCCGGCCTGGCCTGAACCTTTTCCAGGCTGCTGTCAATGTAAGTGATGAAGGGAAGCGGCGAGAGCACATCTCTTTTGATCCTTTCGCCAATACGGCTGTTATCCTTGCGGATCGAGTCGATGGCAACGTCCAGCTGGCGCATGCTCAGCATGCGCGCATTGTTTTTGTTCACGCTGTCGGGACTTCTTTGTTGCATGCCGAAGGAGCTGATGTCGAACTGCCGTTTGTATTCTTTGAAACCAAGTCTGATGTAATCGGTGTTGGGATTATTTCCTTTTTCCTCGTACCGCCAGCCGTTCCTCAAAATAAATTCAAGGTATCGCCTGTTGGCAGATGAGCGCATCACACCATCGGCTGCAATAATAAAATTGTCCTGCAGGGCATTCGTCTGTTCATAAATAATGATATCCCTGATCACGCTGTCATTCTGCTTCTTCCCGATCTTGATAGAGAAGCCCGGGATCTTTTCATAAAACACGCCTTCCTGCAAGTCGAACGAAGGCTTTGCATTAACGATATCTGCAAGCAGGGTCCTGGACTTGAGGTTGGCTACCGGAATAATATTATTCGAGAAAGTAAAGGCAATACCGCAGATGAGTATCGTAACAAAAAAAAGCGGACGCATAAACCTTAACAGGGAAATGCCGGAGGATTTGATCGCTACCAGTTCATAGCTTTCTCCCAGATTGCCAAAGGTCATGATGGAAGAAAGCAGTACAGCAAGCGGCAACGCAAGGGGAACCAGCACCGCGCTCTGGTACCATATGAATTCCAGGAGGATGCCAGTGCTCAGTCCCTTGCCCACGAAGTCATCTACCCATAGCCAGAAGAACTGCATGATGAGCACAAGAAGGGTGATAAAAAAAGTGGCAACAAAAGGTCCGAAAAAAGCCCTAATGATCAGTATGTCTAATTTTTTCAGCAAGGTGCCTGGCCTAATTGATAATTTTAATGATGGAAGTCCCAAAAATACAGCTTTCGTCGGCTGAGGCGGAATTGATGAATAATGCCGCTCTCATTTTAACGAAGAATAGTGTTTTGAATAAGATGAAACAATTGCTGGAATCGGTGCAGGTAATGCAGATGAATATGGTTGAACAAAGGCGGCTTCAGCACAACGAACCTTTTATTATTTCGCCAAAGATCTCAAGGGGTGAAAACTATATGGGCCTTCCGTACCTTATACTTGATTATCCAAGAGCTTCAACGGCCGATTCACTTTTCTTTATACGTACGATGTTCTGGTGGGGGAATTTTTTCAGCTCCACCCTGCACATGTCGGGACGATTCAAGGAAACATTTTTGAGCGGTATCATGGCTGCTTATCCTCAATTGCGCGATCTGTTTATCGGCATCAATGAAGATCCATGGATACATCACTTCGAGGCGACGAATTATGTGCGCATCGGTAACATCAGCAGGCAGGAATTTGAATCGTATTGTTCCAGGCATTCACACCTCAAGCTAGGCGCGTGCTGGCCGCTGGACGATTGGCGACATGCATCTGTCTTTTTATTTGAGCACTGGAAATTTTTGTTGACGAATTGCGGGTTAATTACCTAGCCTGTGAAAGAGGTCCTTCACCTGGTTATCCCACAGCATGCTCTGGTCCTTGATCTCTTTTTTTTCTGCAAAATCTTTGATGACGAGAATGGTTTGGTTGGTAACTTCTGATTTTTCTATCGCAAATTCAAAATATTCCTCTTTGGGTGCGTGTGACCAGTGAAACCTGATAAACTTTTCTTCCTCGCTATCGAGTACTTCAGCCGTGTCTTCGGATCCATTCCAGGAAAAGCTATACAACCCGTCCCTCTCATCCACCTTATCCGCAAACCACTCCTGGAGGCCAGAGGGGTTTGAAAGGAAATCATATAATATGGTGGGAGAACATCTTACAGGATATTCCAATGTGTAAAGTTGTTTTTTGCTCATCTTACTCCGTTAATGCTGATCAAGGGTTGCAATAATAGAAAAATAATCGATGCCTCAAAATTATTTTACCCGGTTTGGCGACGTTTTTACCGCGGACGTCTATATAATTTTAATTTTTAGCCAAAATTTTTTTGTTCATATGTCTGGTTTCCCTAATTTGGAATATAATTCACCGGGGTACTGCCCTGATGAATGATGAAGAACCGAGCCGTGATGGATATTTTGGGATACTGCCAAAACTAACTATAACCAACATTCTTAAAAATAACCATCTAATAAAACCAATCCTATGAGTATGCGTCAGCTCAAGATCACGAAATCTATTACCAATCGTGAATCTCAAAGCCTCGAAAAGTACCTTCAAGAAATAGGTAAAGTCGAGCTTATCACTCCCGAAGAAGAAGTACGTTTAGCCCGTCTCATTAAACAAGGTGACCAGAGAGCGTTAGATCGTTTGACAAAAGCGAACCTTCGTTTTGTTGTGTCCGTGGCCAAGCAGTACCAGAATCAGGGACTTTCTCTCCCGGATCTTATCAACGAAGGCAATCTGGGGTTGATCAAAGCCGCACAGCGTTTCGATGAAACAAAGGGCTTTAAATTCATTTCTTATGCCGTATGGTGGATCCGTCAGTCGATCCTGCAGGCATTGGCCGAACAGGCAAGGATCGTTCGTCTTCCTCTCAACAAAGTAGGTCTCACCAACCGTATTCAAAAAGCGTTCAGTCAGCTGGAGCAGGAGTTCGAAAGAGAACCCTCTGCAGAAGAACTGGCCGAAGTACTGGGTATGGAACTGGAAGAAGTTACATCATCACTCGGCATCAATGCACGCCATGTGAGTATGGACACACCGCTTGCAGAAGGAGAAGAAAGCACATTGCTTGATGTATTGGAAAATCCCAACGCAGAAAAAACCGACGCAGAACTCGACCACAAACAATCCCTCAAACTGGAAATCGACCGCTCGCTGCAAACGCTTACCGAGCGCCAGAAAGAAGTACTCTGCTACTTCTTCGGCATCGGGGTTGATCATCCTTTGAGCCTGGAGGACATTGGGGAAAAGTTCAACCTCACAAGGGAAAGGGTCCGTCAGATCAAGGACAAAGCCATTACCAAGTTGAGGACCCAGCAAAAGTGCCACCTGCTGCGCAGTTATTTGGGCTAATTCAGGTTGGTTCATCCTTCCTCTTTATCTTTGCGTTTGTCTTTTTAGCGTGAACATCATTTGATGTTCATTTTTTTTTGCGCGGAAAAGAAACGGATCATTCATTATAAATCATTGGAGCAATCGGATGGCTACCGGTGCGGAAATTTCCGAGCCGGCGTGGTCGATGATTCACAAAACCCGAACATATGTTTGAATCATTACAGGACAGACTGGAAGGTGCCTTTAAAAATTTAAAAGGGGAAGGCCGCATAACGGATTTGAATGTGGCCGCCACGGTAAAGGAAATCCGCCGTGCACTCGTTGATGCGGACGTGAACTATAAGATCGCCAAGGAATTCACCGATA
>DATMHB010000608.1:0-2849 GCA_035555175.1 Flavisolibacter sp.
CGCTGCCCATGCGCAGCAACTCGTCGCGTCCCAGTCCGGGCTGCAAAGGTTCCTGTGCATTCTGCCTTCCTGTCTTTGCAAATCGCTGGCTCACACCGGTCGCATTGCGATTACTGGGAAGATTTTCCACATCCATGTCCACGCGATGTGAATCGGTGCGCTGATCCATGATGTCCTCTTTTGCGGGGTAGTGGGGATAGCCGGGAAAGTCCTGATCAGTCTTTTCGTCATTCGACTGATCAACTTCTTTTTTGCTATCCATGGCTTTTGAGGAATCATTATCAGGTATCCTTCCCTCATCGTTATTTCTGTCCATGATCTTTTTTGATGAGTACAGAAAATGTTGTGCCGGGAAAGACAGACAGAGAAATAATCGCAAACGGAGCCGGGCAAGAGCAGAATATGAAAGAATCCTTGTTGCTTCCTCTATGGCGGCCATTTTTTCCGTTGTGGCCGCTACCTGTAGAAAATTGTTCAAAACTGGTGAATAAGCTCAATGCGGTGTTCGGCCTGAACGGAAGGCTTTTTGGAACATAGTTGATATGGCTAAGCGTAAACAGAATTTTGTTCCGGACAAATTTGTTAGATCGATCCTGAAAAAAGCAAAGGCGGCGCCAATCCCCGCCAATATTGAACCCATGCTGGCTA
Organism: Flavisolibacter sp.; assembly: GCA_035555175.1. GTDB lineage: Bacteria > Bacteroidota > Bacteroidia > Chitinophagales > Chitinophagaceae > Flavisolibacter. The sequence goes on from DATMHB010000608.1 coordinate 649, forward strand.
CCCTGGTATCCGAGCCTGTGGAAGAAAAGGGGTGGCTTTACGAAATGAAATGGGACGGATACCGCGCCCTTGCTTATTTGAACAAAGGGAACGTTAACCTCTGCTCGCGTAACAATAAATCTTTTAATGAAAAATTTTATCCGATCCACCAGGCCATGAGCCAGTGGAACATCGACGTGGTGGTAGATGGAGAGATCGTTGTCGTGAATGAACACGGCGTGCCGGATTTCGGTGCGCTGCAGGTATGGAGAAGTGAAGATGATGGTCAGGTGCTTTATTATTTATTCGACATCCTTTGGCTTAATGGTGTGTCGGTCACGCACCTGCCACTCGAAGAAAGAAGGGAACTATTGAGACATATCATTCCCGACAACATTCCGCATCTGCGGATCAGCGAGACCATGGAGGACGGAGGCACAAAAGCATTCGAGCTTGCAGCCCAATTGCAGCTCGAAGGGGTGATGGCAAAGAAAAGCGGCAGCACTTATAATACGGGGCAGAGGACAAAAGATTGGCTGAAGATCAAGACTGAGAAACGACAGGAATTTATCATTGGCGGGTACACTATAAATGAAGGAACGAACAAATTATTTTCCGCCCTCTTATTGGGTATGATGGAAGGTGGCAAGTTTGAATTTGTTACGCCGGTAGGAACCGGCTTCAACAGGAAAATGCAGGAAGAGATCCTGAAAAAACTGGAGCCTTATGAAACAAAATCGTGTCCTTTCGCTGCTGTTCCTGAATATAATAAGCCATCGCGGTTCCGGCCCAATCCTCCGAAGGCTGATGTGGTTTGGGTGAAGCCCAAAATCGTAGCGGAAATCAGTTATCGCGAAATGACGAGCAGCGGAGCTATACGTCAGCCTTCATTTAAAGGATTGCGCGAAGACAAGAGACCATCAGAGATCGTTCGTGAAATACCCGTCGATACAAATGCGTTGGTGCATGATCATAAGCTTGTGAACGAAAAAGTGATTGCCGCCCCACCCAAAAAAGAAAGGAAAACACTCCTCAATCCGAAAGAGGAATCACAGACGAGGCCGATCGGCGGTCATGATCTGCGGTTCACGAACCTCAGTAAAGTCTTCTGGCCTAAAGAAAGATTGACCAAGCGCGACATGATCAACTATTATTACCAGGCAGCGCCATTCATGCTGCCTTATATGAAAGATCGTCCGCAAACACTCAATCGCCACCCGCATGGCATCGAGGGAGAAAGCTTTTATCAGAAAGATGTGAAGGGAAAAGCGCCGGAATGGATAGAGACGTATCCGTATTTCAGCTATGCCGACCACCGCGAAAAAGAATTTCTCCTCTGCACCAATGAGGCCAGCCTGCTCTACATTGCTTCGCTTGGCTGCATTGAGATGAACCCGTGGCATAGTCGCGCGGGCGCCCCTGATAATCCTGACTGGTGCATCATTGATCTCGATCCCGACAAAAATAGTTTCAATCAGGTGATACAAGCGGCAAGGGTAACAAAAGAGGTACTTGATGCTGCAGGAGTAGCTTCGTATCCGAAGACCTCGGGTTCCACGGGCCTTCATATTTATATTCCACTGGGTGCGAAATACAGCTATCATGATTCAAAAGAATTTGGCCGCCGCATTGCGAAGATTGTGCACGCCGAGCTTCCGCAGTTTACATCTATTGAAAGAAAGACCGCGGATCGTAATGGAAATATGTACATCGATTTTTTGCAGAACCGCCCACAGGCCACGGTGGCAGCACCTTATTCATTAAGACCAAAGCCGGGCGCGCCGGTATCCATGCCCTTGCATTGGGAAGAAGTAAAGAAGGGTCTAAAGATCACAGACTTTAATATGAACAATGCGATCGCGAGAATGAAAAAAGAGGGTGATATTTTCAAAGGAGTGCTGGGAAAGGGTATAAATATGGACAGGGCCATCAAAAAAATGGAGGCTTTGTTTGGTATGGTGCTCAGGAAGGTGGCCTAGAGTTTCGCGCAAACCCGCGAAGTTCGCCAAGGATAAAAAGGTAAAAGGCAAACTATCTAAAGCACGGGGCTTACCTATATCCCTCGCTCTCGCTCTGTTTCTCGCTCTTTTTCTCGCTCTGTCTGTTTCCCTCGCTCCCTGTCTTGTCCACCGAAGTCCTGGCGTAGACCTCTTCCTCCCTGGCATATTAAATGCAGCCCTCCCTTTCATGAAGAAACCTGTACTCGCTACCCTCGTATTACT
>DATMHB010000609.1:0-2977 GCA_035555175.1 Flavisolibacter sp.
ATGACCTTCAAGCGGTTGACTGGCTTGTCGCCTGTGCAATACAGAAGCAGGTACCAGCGCGCCCTTACGGCTTAATGCATCCAGGCTTTGAAATACCTGAAATAATCGGTATTTTACTAGGGAACCCTACCTTATATGAAGCTTGGAATGTACTTGGATAAAACCCTAATTGATTCTATTCAGATAGATCAAAAGAAAATGGCTATTGCGGGGTATATCGAAAGCATCGTAGAAGAACTAAAACAAAAACACGAATCGCTCATCACTTCCAACAATCAGTTTCCGCAATTCTTTATTGAAGACGTTCCATCTTCAATGAATCCAAAGAAAAAATAAGTCCGCTTTGGCCGAACCGGCTCGCTTAAAAATAAAGCTCTTTAAAACGAAGGGGTAGCATCGCTGCTACCCTCTTAATTGTTGTAAGTCTTGCGAAAAACATCGCCACCAAGAATCAATCACCCCAACATATATGATCCAAGGGCCATGCCAGAATGAATGCATGCATTTGTATGGCCACGACTCTTTATTTCTTGCCCTTTTTTATTTCGAACAGCACGAATTTGTTGAAATCTTTACCCGTCCTGACCATCTTTTTTCTTCATCAAATCAATTAACCAGACCCTGCACTTTTTATAAAATATTTAAGAATTGTTCAGCATGCTTGTACAACTACCGAGGAGGAAAAACAGGCAGATGTAAAGCTGTGAAATTGAAGGGCCCGCCGATCCTTGCTGCCATGAATAAAAGCAGCCCCGCTACTGCCGAACGTATAATCCCTCAAGGCAAAAGATCAAACGACGACCTCGATTTCCCTTCCCAGAAGCGCCTCCGAATATGGTACTCTATTTGGAAAATTTAACCCAATATGCAAAGACAGGTTCAACATATGAATCATATCGTGTTAGCTGAGGACGACAAGGATCACAGCATCCTGTTCCAGATCATGCTGAAACACGTGGATCCGTCGAAGACCCTGTCCATTGTGCACGACGGCGAAGAATTGCTCGGGTTTCTTTCACGGCAGATACCTGATATTGTTTTCCTCGACCTGAATATGCCGTGCAAGAACGGCATCGACTGCCTCCGCGAGATCAGGCAAAACAATTCCCTAAATGATCTGCCAGTCGTAGTGTATAGTAATTCGGCGAACATGGCAGATATACATAAGAGCTATCTGCACCGCGCTGACCTATACATGGTAAAACCTTTTGATTCGTTCCATTTGAAACATGCACTGGAATCGATCCTTTCCATGGATTGGAGAGAAAAATACTCAAACCAACGATATTATTTTATCAATAACCGCTTCGTCCCCTTTACGGCTTAGCTGGATTCAAATTTGCATTAATTAAAAAGGTTTTTCATAGGATATTGGATTTACACACGAGGCCGGATTTCAATCCGGCCTTTCTTTTTGAACGCCGGCGTACTTTAAAGAAGAAAAAACTCTTCAATTCGGTACTTTTACAAAAGCTCGCGAATGAACCAACGGTAAACAACATCTGTAATTCCAATCTTGCCTTCTTATGAATAATGTTCACTTCAATAAAAATATCAGGGTTAACGGACACTTTATCCATTTTGCATTTTTCAGAATGCAAACGATCAATGGAGTCAAATACCATGTTTCCACGCTCGACCAGAATAAAACGCCGGTTGTTTTCGATATGCAATTGCGGGATCATGAATGGAAGATCAGTGAAGACTCCAAAGTACCCGAGTGGGTGATGAACCTCGAAAGGGAATTGGAGATGATCATCTTTAACAACGATCTCTCTTAAACTACAGGTCAAACCTCATCCCCGAAGGCCGGCAAACAAGAAGTGTCCCTCGCTCTGTTTCTCCGCTCTCCCTCTTTCTCTATTCCCGCCTTATCTTTGCGCATGCTTAAAATCGGTGTTTTTGGAACGGGGCACCTGGGAAAATTCCACTTGAATAACTGGAAGGAAATCCAGGGAACGGAACTGGTCGGGTTCTATGATCCGGACGATGCAATTGCGCGGGGCGTGATCTCAAAATATGGATTGAAACGCTTCAACAGTGAGGATGAACTTATCAATGCCTCTGATGCCATAGACGTTGTAACACCTACGCAGTTTCACTTCGGTGTTTGTGCAAAAGCGGTCAAGAAGGGCAGGCATGTGTTCGTTGAAAAACCCATGGCCAACACCATGGACGAAGCAAAGCAGCTGGTGAAGCTGGCGCAGGAATCGAAAATCAAGTTCCAGGTCGGCCACGTTGAACGATTCAATCCCGCCTTTCTTGCAGCCAAAGGACTCGATCTTCATCCCATGTTCATTGAAGTGCATCGTCTCGCGCAGTTCAATCCCAGAGGAACTGAGGTAAGCGTCATCCTCGATCTCATGATACACGACATCGACGTTATCCTTAGCCTTGTAAAGAGTGAAGTGAAAACGATCTCCGCGAGCGGTGTGGCCGTGATGACGGATACGCCAGATATCGCGAATGTGCGGATAGAATTCAATAATGGCTGCGTCGCCAATCTTACCTCGAGCAGGATCTCGATGAAGAAAATGCGGAAGATCCGCCTGTTCCAGAAAGATGCTTATATCGGTATCGACTTTCTTGACAAGAAGACCGAAGTCATTAAACTGAAGCAACCCCACGATGAAAATGTTTTTGCGTTTGATATTGAAACGCCCAACGGTACCAGAACCATCGCTATTGCCAATCCGCAAGTGCCGGAAGTAAATGCCATCAAAAGAGAATTGGAAGAATTTGTTTCGGCTATCAGAGAGGATAAGCAACCGATCGTAAATGAAATAGATGGATACCGGGCAATGGAAGTGGCCCACCAGATCCTGCAGAAAATCAACCAAAACTTCATTGCTTCCTAGCGGCATGCCCCATAAAAAATACATCCAGCCTTTTTGGTATGCCTTCACCGATTACCTGACCGCAGCCCTGGCATGGATGCTCTTTTATTTTCTGCGCAAGCAGATCCTTCATGAACAAT
>DATMHB010000610.1:0-5573 GCA_035555175.1 Flavisolibacter sp.
CGAGCTGTCCTGACCGAATCCGCTCCAGGTATCATTGTTCACAATACCACTTAACCGCAGGTTCTCCCCTCCTCTTCTCTCGGGTGCAACATTGATCCGTACCTGGCGTCCGTCAAAATAAAAACGCGAAGTGATCGTGTCCTTACCAATAAGGCTGGCGCTGCTATTGGTTTTGAAATCGAGCACATAATTTACAGGACCAGAGCTTGTGTTGAGTACGACCTTATATCTTCCTCTCGGATCTGTCCAGCTATCATCCTTTACCGCGTATTTATTTCCCTGCACCCAGTTCTGGTATATGGTAGTCCGCTCATTGAAGATCGGTCCTGATGTGATGAGAAAGTTGGCCCATTTACCGGCATCAAGACTGCCCACCTGGTCGTAAATTCCAAGCAGGGTTGCCGGCGTTTTTGTAAGGGCTGTAAAAGCAGCTGTTTCCGAGAGGCCGTAGTTTAAGGCGGTGCGCAGATTTGTAAAAAATGTTTTTACGTCACGCAGGTCGGAAGTAGTAAGACAGAATGGGATGCCTGCTTTTTCAAATGCACCGGGATTGGTCGGGGCCATTTCCCAGTGTTTCAAATCAGCCAACGATACAAACCTGGCGTCATTCGGATCTTCCACATCCTGCGCCTGCGGATAATTGAGCGGTACAATAAAGCTGGCATTGGTTGCTTTAATTTCCCTGATCCTTTGGTATTCGTTTTGTCCTGCCTTGATAATATATTGCACGCCGAATTCATCGCCGATCCTGTCGGCCCTGAGGTCATTCCATTTATCATTCGCTTCGAAGATCTGTGGCAGGCCCTGGTTGTTGTTCCACGCTTCAAGGCTGAGGTTGGTACCTTCCATCGGTGGTTTGTTCTTATACCACTGCGCGTCCAGATAACTTTGACGCATCAGCGCGATCATACCCATCATGGAGTTAGGATAAGCTTGCGTGGAAGATCCCTTATTAAAAGAATAGTTGGCACTGGCTCTCTCTTTCAGGATCACGAGGTTTTCTTTTTCACTGGAAAGTGTAACGAGCGTACCTGTGCCGCGGGCAATGCCATCTCTCACATGAGAAAGCACCGTACCGAAGCCAAGGTCGCGCAGCGGCTTTGCCTTTGCTTCGTCTACATTGAAAACCTTGTACGCATCCGTTTCACTTTTGATTGCCTGGTTCCAGCCGTATGCACCTTTGGTGGCGGTGGCAAATTGTGATTGCTGGAAAAAATTAAATCCGCCACCACCCTGCCGTTGAGGGGTGGTGGTGCCATAATCGGCATAAATGTCAATGAAGGAAGGATAGAGATACTTTCCTGTACAATTGACTTCTACCGCCCCCTGCGGAACTTTCAGATTTGTTCCCGCGGCAACGATCTTTCCGTCTTTAATGATCAGTGTAGCATTGGTTAGCGTGGTGTTTGCGTCTTTCACAATGGTGGCATTCGTGAATGCATAATACCCATGCCTCGGTTCTGCCACTCCATTTTCCGGGAACGTAGGCTGGGCCATTGTGCACTTTGTAAACAGCAAAACGCCACATGCCATTAGCAAGCATTTGGCTTTTTTCATGTTGAACGATTTAGATTACTTTGTAAAGAAGTGAGTTTCAAGAAGGACCGAATTTAAATACTTTTTCTATGTCGATCGCACAATTTATTGACCACACCATTCTAAAACCTACTGCCACACTTGGCGATATTGAAAAGGTATGTGATGAAGCCAGCGTCTATGGCTTTGCCGCCGTTTGTATTCCTCCCTATTATGTAAGGGATGCCGCTCAAATACTTGCAGGTTCTATATCCCGCGTAGCAACGGTCATCGGCTTTCCATTTGGTTACAGTCATTACGAAGCCAAGGCAGCCGAGGCCTCGACGGCGATAGAAGACGGAGCAAAGGAGCTTGATATGGTAATGAATATAGCAGCATTTAAAAGCAATGACCTTGCCTGGCTTGAAAGCGAGATAGAACTGATAACCGGACTGGTAAAAGACAAGGACATCGTGATCAAGGTCATAATCGAGAGTGGCGTATTGCATCAGGAAGAGATCATTAAATGCTGCGCGCTGTATCAACATTATCCGGTCGATTTCTTAAAAACTTCGACGGGCTATGCCGAATCCGGCGCTTCGGTTGAAGCGGTCAGGATCATGCGGCAGCACCTCCCTGCACACATCGGCATCAAGGCCAGCGGCGGTATCAGGAACTTTGCATTTGCGCAGCAGCTGATCGATGCGGGTGCCACCCGCCTGGGCTGCAGTGCCAGTGTGGCGATCGTCAAAGGCGAAGGATCAAATGAAGAAGAAATGGGAGCAAAATCCGGATCGGGCAGGTATTAACATAAACATTTCAGGACCGTAGCTATTTTTGTCAGGGAGACATGACCATGAAACATATTCTTATTGTTCTATTCATTTTACTGTCAGGCAAGCTGCTGGCACAGGATAGTACACGTGCCGTGATCGTTCACAAAGATCCCCGTCTCGATGTACTCGTGAAAAAGCAGGGGGATGCCAATGCGGCGGTGCGCCGGGCAGCCGCAAGATTTGCAAAGGGCTTCCGCCTCCTTGTGATCAATACCAATAAAAGGGATGAAGCCATCGCTGCGAAAACAAAGATCTATACAAACTTTCCCGAACTGAAGGCCTACCTTGTTTACCAGTCGCCCTATTTTAAATTAAAAGTGGGCAATTTCAGAACGAGAGACGAAGCGCAACAATACCAGAAGGACCTGTCCGCATTTTTCCCACGCGGCGTTTTTGTTATCAATGATGTGATCGAGATCACGCCAGAGAAGGACACGAGCGACGATCCGCGTCCCTGATCCCTTCAGAGAATAATTGATCCCTGCCCCATTATGTCGTTGTAGATTTAAATGATTTCACGGATATTCAATTTATGCTGGAAAAGAAAATCAAGGAGCTCGCCAGGCAATACGCGTCAGAATTTATTGAGGTCCGGCGTCACCTGCATGCCCATCCTGAATTGAGCTACCAGGAATTTGAAACATCCGCATTTGTTCAAAAGAAATTATCGGGCTACAACATACCATTTGAAATTAAAGCAACGACCGGGGTAGTTGGTCTCATAGAAGGGAATAAGCCCGACTCAAGGGTGGTAGCCCTGCGTGCCGACATGGACGCGCTTCCCATTGTTGAAGAAAATGATGTTCCTTATAAATCTACCAGGCCGGGCATCATGCATGCGTGTGGCCATGATGTGCATACCACCTGTTTGCTTGGCGCCGCTAAAATTCTTTCAGAGACAAGAAACGAATGGGAAGGAACCGTGAAGCTGATATTCCAGCCCGGCGAAGAAAAGAACCCCGGTGGCGCAAGCCTGCTGATTAAAGAAGACGTGTTGAAACGTCCGGCGCCCCAATCCATCTTTGCACTCCATGTGAATCCCCAGCTCGAAGCCGGCCGCCTCAGCTTCAGACCCGGCAAGGTAATGGCAAGCGCGGACGAAATTTATATCACCATAAAAAGCAAGGGCGGGCACGCCGCCGCGCCTCAACTCACTGCCGACACCATCCTCGTGGCGTCGCACCTGATCGTGGCACTGCAGCAGGTGATCAGCAGAAACAACAATCCACTCAAACCTTCGGTGCTTTCCATCACTTCGTTCCAGGGTGGTTTCACCACGAACGTCATTCCATCCGAAGTAAAATTAATGGGCACATTCAGGGCGATGGACGAAGACTGGCGCTTCCGCGCGCATGAGATCATCCGCAAATTGTCGACCGAATTAGTGCATTCAATGGGTGCAGAGATCGACCTGCATATAGATGTCGGCTATCCTACCGTATACAACAATGAAGTGCTCAATACTGAGGCAAGACGGCTCGCCGAACAATATATGGGCGAAGGCTTTGTTGAAGAAACGGAGATCCGTATGGGCGCTGAGGACTTCGGTTATTACTCGCAGAAGATCCCCGGATGTTTTTTCAGGCTCGGCACCGCCAACAAAGCAAAGGGCATCACCGCCGGTGTACATACCCCTCTGTTCAATATTGATGAAGATGCCATTGAAACCGGCATGGGCGTGATGGCCTGGCTCGGCGCAAAATCTTCATTATCCTGATTTGTTGCGGCCCGAATATGGGTGGGATATCGCGAATACGGACAGTAACATATATCTCCTCTTTTAATTTGTATTTTGCAGCCCGATCAGGTAGGATGATCAGGCGCCGATACGGACGCTCCTGTTCAACGGGCTTAGAGTGGCCGGCAGATCAGACAATAAAACAATATGCAGAACGAACTTAGAAAGCAACAGGCATTAGAATATCATTCGAAGGGGCGTCCCGGGAAGATTGAAGTGATACCGACGAAAGAGGCTAAGACCCAACGGGACCTTTCTCTTGCTTATTCTCCCGGAGTAGCCGAACCCTGCAAGGAAATTGCCGCTAATAAGGATACAGTTTACACTTACACAGCAAAGGGAAACCTGGTAGCTGTCATCAGTAATGGAACGGCGGTACTTGGACTAGGCAACATCGGACCCGAAGCCAGCAAACCGGTGATGGAGGGAAAGGGCGTTCTCTTTAAAATATTTGCAGACATCGATGTATTCGACATCGAGATCAATGAGACAGATCCTGATAAATTCATTCAGATCGTAAAGGCACTCGAGCCTACCTTCGGCGGCATCAACCTCGAAGATATCAAGGCGCCGGAGTGTTTCGTAATTGAAAAATCCCTGCGCGAACAATTGAGCATCCCGGTGATGCATGATGATCAGCACGGAACGGCCATCATCAGTGCGGCCGCCCTGCTGAACGCGTTGCAGATCCAGAAAAAGAAAATTGATAAAGTAAGATTTGTTGTCAATGGCGCGGGCGCTGCGGCCATGGCTTGTATCCAGCTATATGTTTCCCTTGGCGCAAGACCGGAAAATTTTTACGTCTTTGATATCAAGGGCCCCTTGCACAGGGGCCGGACAGACCTGGAAGAATTTAAAATAAAATTCGCCAACGCTCCTGCTGAATGTACCCTCGACAAGGCACTCAAGAGCGCCGATGTATTCATCGGCCTCAGTGTTGGCAATGTAGTTACAGCGGAAATGGTCAGGAGCATGGCGAAAAATCCGATCGTATTTGCCATGGCCAACCCCGATCCTGAGATCCCATGGCAGGAAGCAACTTCGAGCCGCACGGACCTGATCATGGCAACAGGGCGCAGCGATTTTCCTAACCAGGTGAACAACGTATTGGGCTTCCCCTACATCTTTCGCGGAGCATTGGATGTGCGCGCAACCCAGATCAACGAAGCCATGAAACTCGCAGCAGTGAAAGCACTCGCTGAACTTGCGCAGTCGCCGGTACCCGACATCGTGAACCTTGCTTACAATACAAAGACCATCACCTTCGGTGCAGACTATATTATTCCGAAGCCCCTTGATCCGCGGCTTCTTTCAACCGTAGCGCCTGCCGTAGCGAAGGCAGCCATCGAAAGCGGTGTGGCCCAAAAACCCATCACGGACTGGGAAACTTATGCCAATGACCTGAACCGCAGGCTCGGCCTCGACAACCAGGTGCTGCGCATCCCTTAGACTTACGGCGATGGAGTTTTTCACTCCATTTATCG
>DATMHB010000611.1:0-4978 GCA_035555175.1 Flavisolibacter sp.
CGCTGAAAGAACTTGAACTTTCAACTGCAACATTGATATCATTTGCAACACCGTCCATATCATCAGAAACCGAATTCTGATCATCTGAGTGCGTCGTTACTTCTGAAGTGTTGTCGTTAGTGGGAAATGTAATACTTACAGAATTTTTTGTACAGGCCGTGAGCATTGCGAGCGTGGTCAGTGAAGCTACTGACAACAGGCGGAAGTTAGTTTGCATAGGGGTCTTGTTTGTTTATGAATGAGGAATAGACCAACCTCTATTCATAAGGTTTAACGGATATCGATCCTTTGTTTTTTACTTTAAGTGCTGCACAATAATACAATCAAAAACCCGTGAATGCAAGACCGGATGCGGGTTTCCCGTTCATTCGGCGCCAACATTCTGAACCTCAGTTCGTATAATTAAAATGCAATAACTATAAAGTAGTTCTACGCCGATAGCGGCCACGTTCAATTATGGAAAGGCGCAAAGTTCAATTCAATTCGAGACCCGCTTCAGGATCTGAAAGGAAGACATTCGCATTTTTCGGCTACAGAAAGGAAATAACTCAATGAATCCTTGAACGGATGTCCAATCCAAATTTGACAGCTGTCTCCCTGGCTGCTTCATAACCCGCATCTGCATGCCGGATTACACCCATGCCAGGATCATTCCGCAACACTCTCGATAATCGCTGCGCCGCGGCATCAGTTCCATCGGCCACAATGACCATTCCGGCATGAATGCTATATCCCATGCCTACGCCGCCGCCATGGTGCAGGCTCACCCAGCTTGCGCCGCCGGCAGTATTCACCAGTGCATTCAGGATAGGCCAGTCGGCAACGGCATCGCTTCCATCTGCCATAGCTTCCGTTTCCCTGTTGGGAGAAGCCACCGAACCCGTATCCAAATGATCACGCCCGATCACGATCGGCGCCTTTACTTTACCCTGTTTCACCAGGTCATTAAATGCCAGTCCCGCCTTTTCGCGCTCTCCCTGGCCAAGCCAGCAGATGCGTGCAGGCAAACCCTGAAAAGCAATTCTTTTTTTTGCGAGCTGAAGCCAGCGTTGCAACGAAGCATTGGCAGGAAACATTTCAGCGATCACCTGGTCGGTTACGGCAATATCATGAGAATCTCCGCTGAGTGCGGCCCAGCGAAAAGGTCCTTTGGCTTCACAAAATAACGGTCGTATATAAGCGGCAACAAAACCTGGAAAGTCGTATGCATTTTTCAGTCCCCTTTCACGCGCGCGCGCACGGATATTATTGCCATAGTCGAATGTAATAGCACCGAGTTCTTGTAATTCCAACATGAGCGATACATGCCTGTACATGGAATTGTAAGCATATTCCATGTATTGCTCTGGATTTTTTTCGCGCAATATTTTCGCCTGCTCATAAGAAATCTCGTGCGGCCAGTATCCAATAAGCGGATCGTGCGCCGAGGTTTGGTCGGTTAGTGTGTCGGGAATTATATTTCTTTCGACCAGGCGTTCCAGCAAGTGCACGGCATTGCACAGCACACCAATTGAAACAGCTTCTTTGTTTTTCTTTGCCTGCAGTGCCCTGTCGATAGCTGCATCAATATCGCTGATCTTTTCGTCAAGGTATTTTGTCTGCAGCCTTTTATCCATCCTCCATTCTTCCACTTCGGCAATGAGGGCCACGCCTCCATTCATTGTAATGGCAAGCGGCTGCGCACCACCCATTCCACCCAGTCCTGCGGTCACATTAAACGTGCCCTTGAGCGATCCTCCAAAATGTTTGTCCGCCGCCGCTGCATAGGTTTCATAGGTTCCCTGTACGATTCCCTGTGAGCCGATGTAGATCCAGCTGCCGGCAGTCATCTGTCCATACATCATTAATCCCTTTCTTTCAAGCTCATCGAAATGTTTCCAATTTGCCCAATTAGGCACCAGTTGCGAGTTCGACAGCAGTACCCGCGGAGCATCCTTATGCGTTCTTAAAATGCCCACAGGCTTGCCACTTTGTATGAGAAGCGATTCATCATTTTCAAGGATCTTCAGCGACGCAATGATCTGGTCGAGTGCTTCAAAATTCCTTGCCGCCTTGCCTCTTCCGCCATAAACAATGAGCTCATCGGGTCTTTCGGCCACCGAAGGATCAAGATTATTCAGGAGCATTCTCAAAGCAGCTTCCTGAATCCAGCCTTTGCATGTAAGCTCTGTGCCGGTCGGCGTTTTGTATTTAACCGGATCGTAAAGGGATTTCGTCATCATGTATGCTAAATTAAATTCTAAATGTTGAAAACTAAATAATGAAGCCGCATCTCCCTTTCCCGGCAATGTATGAGATCGGGGCAGAGCTCAGCAAGCGGATGCAGAAAAGAACAATACCGGTATTTCATTTTGGCCGATCGCGATTCAACATTGAGAATGCGCTCCTGGATAAAACGATTTAAATTTGCCCACTAATTACAATCAATGGATATAAAGAACAACATACTGGAGACCATCGGAAATACGCCACTGGTGCGGCTGAACAAGATCACAAGGGAATTGCCCTGTGAGGTACTTGCCAAAGTGGAATATTTTAATCCGGGCAATTCGATAAAGGACCGCATGGCTGTGAAGATGGTGGAAGTAGCAGAGAAAGAAGGAAAGCTGAAGCCGGGCGGCACCATCATAGAATGTACTTCAGGCAATACGGGTATGGGTTTGGCGATGGCCGCCGTAGTGAAAGGATACCGGTGCATTTTTGCCACAACCGACAAGCAGTCGCAGTCGAAGGTTGACATATTGCGTGCGCTCGGGGCCGATGTCATCGTTTGTCCTACCAACGTTGAGCCCGACGACCCGCGCAGCTATTATTCAACTGCAGCAAGACTGGAAAAGGAAATCCCGAATTCCTTTCTGATGAATCAGTATGACAACCTGGCCAACAGGCTTGCGCATTACGAAACAACCGGACCGGAAATATGGAACCAGACCGATGGATAGATCACACACCTGGTAGTAACGGCCGGAACCGGCGGTACAGTTACGGGCACGGCTCAATTCCTGAAGGAAAAAAATCCGAAGATCCAAATCTGGGCCATTGATGTTTACGGATCATTGCTCACAAAATATTTCCGCACTGGTGAAATTGACATGAAGGAAGTGCATCCCTACGTCTCCGAAGGCTTTGGTGAAGATTTTGTTCCCAAGAATTATGACATGAGCGTCATTGATTATTTCGAGCAGGTCACAGACAAGGACGGTGCTGTGATGGCACGAAGACTTGCCAAGGAAGAAGGTTTGTTTTGCGGATACAGCGCCGGATCGTGCATCCAGGGTCTGTTACAACTGGGTGGCAAATTAAAAAAAGGCGATCTGGTCGTGGCCATTCTCCATGATCATGGAAGCCGTTATGTGGCCAAGGTTTATAACGACCAGTGGATGGCCGAACGAGGCTTCTTTGACGTGAAATCGTTCAAGGATGTTGTGAATTCCCGTGGCAAGCAACGGCTCATTACGGTGGAAACCTCACAGTCTGTTGCCGATGCAGTGGAGCTGATGAAGAAATATGATATTGAGCACATCCCTGTTATTAAGAACACGGGAGATTTTGTAGGATCTATCAGCGAGAACGGTTTGTTCCAAAAAGTTTTTAGCAATCCTGAGATCAAAACAGAAAAGATCGAACATGTTATGGAAAAGCCTTTTCCATTGGTGGGCATCGATACGCCCGTAGAAAAACTAGGTACCCTCATCAATAAAGAAAATGGTGCCGTAATCGCTAAAGACGAGAGCGGCAACTTCCATATCGTAACAAAATACGACGTGCTGCAGGCCCTGGCCTGAGTGCCATTGCATACCATAATTTTTTGGAGGAAACGGTTTTCCACAAGCATCCACATCGCTTACCGGCTTATGCACAGGAACTTTTCGTAGCCTGTAAAACAGAAACAATTCTCTTTAAACTCTTAAGATGAAAGGTCTTGTGGCGAACGCGCGCGTAGGTTTACGAAAATCATTCGCCGGATCTCTCCTTTCTTATTCGTAGATCTCCCATGCCGGTCTTCGGCCTTTTTCGCAAGGATTATACGACAGAATACGCTGCAAGCAGTATTTACCATAAGCGGAAAATAGGGCAATTCTGCAATTGTACAGACTGGTCCCGAGGTATACTTTTGTCTCAGATAGTTGATTGATATCCGAATCCAAATCCGGTGAAAAAGCAAAAACCAAAATCCAAATCCAAACTATCCGGTATCCTGAAAACCAAAAACCGACTTGCTGTCCCGATGATGAAAGCAAAGGGAAGCAAGTAACTGATCCAGTTCCTTTGAAAACGAATCGTTAGAATCCAATATCAGTCAATTCTTCCCCTGGAAGAATATCTGTGAAAAACCAATCCGAGTCCTAAGAAACCCGTTTTTGATCCAACATCCGAAAAACCGATCCAGTCCTCTGAAAACAAACCGTTCGATTTAGAAGACTGTTCCCTATCACCATCCTCAGCAGGATCTGTTTTCCTCTTGCTTATTCCTCCACCAGGAGTGAGCAGGAGGAAGGTGATAGAAGGAATAACTCATCTGACCCCGCTCTTACTTACTACCCAACTACAATTGCCCTTTTGCGGCAACGCAGACTGCAAGTTTCTTTTACTAGATTGCAACATGCCTTTGTTCACGGACCAAACGGGACGAACTGTTGCTATTGACCATCCAACGCGGATCGTTTCGCTCGTTCCCTCGCTCACTGAATTGTTGCATGATCTTGGCCTCGACGAAGAAGTACGGGGCATCACAAAATTCTGTGTGCATCCCCGATCGTGGTTCCGAAAGAAAACAAGGGTTGGGGGCACCAAGCAGCTGCATGCAGCGACGATCGCTTCACTTGATCCCGATCTGATCATTGCCAATAAAGAAGAAAATGTAAAAGAACAAGTGGAAGCACTTTGTGACCGCTATCCGGTTTGGATCAGCGACATCCACAACCTGCGCGGTGCGCTCGAGGCCATCAGGAATCTTGGAGAAATAACCGGGAGGAAA
>DATMHB010000612.1:0-7661 GCA_035555175.1 Flavisolibacter sp.
GATGGCATCATCGAAACCTGCAAAAGCGCGGTAACGATCAGTATAGGACTTATTGGAATTATGGCATTGTTCATGGGATTCATGAGTATTGCCGAAAGGGCAGGGGGCATCAGGTTGCTTTCCCGCATCATTGGTCCATTCTTTTCAAAACTATTTCCTGAGCTGCCAAAGGATCATCCGGCCATGGGTCACATGGTAATGAATTTCTCAGCAAACCTTATGGGACTGGATAATGCGGCAACCCCATTTGGCATCAAGGCCATGCAAAGCCTCCAGGAGCTGAACCCGCACAAAGAAAGGGCATCAAATGCGGAGATCATGTTCCTGTGCCTTCATGCATCCGGACTCACACTGATACCCGTGAGCATCATTGCCGTAAGAGCTTCGGTAAAGCCTGCATCGGCGAATCCTACTGATATTTTTATTCCCTGCATCATCGCCACCTTCGTTGCCACCGTGGCTGCCATGCTGATCGTTTCCTTCCGGCAGAAGATCAACATTTTTCAGCCTGTAATCATGGGATGGATCGGGGGCATTTCGGTGCTCTTCGCCTTGCTTGTAACTTATCTTACAAGACTCAAAGCTGATGATGTTCAGGCTTTTTCTGCAGTATGGAGTAATGTCATCATACTTGCCATCTTCTTTTTTATCATCATCGGCGCCCTTTATAAGAACATCAACATCTTCGATGCATTTATCGATGGTGCGAAGGGAGGCTTCGAAACTGCTATCCGGATCATTCCCTATCTGGTGGGTATGCTGGTCGCCATCAGCATGCTGCGCACAAGCGGTACTTTCGACACCGTGATCGAGGGAATGAAAAGGATGTTTGCCGCATTCGGAACCGATACAAGGTTTGTTGACGGTTTGCCTACGGCGCTCATCCGACCCCTCAGCGGAAGCGGAGCAAGGGGCATGATGATCGATACGATGAAAGCACACGGTGCCGACTCATTTGCAGGAAGGTTGTCGAGTATTCTGCAGGGTTCTTCGGACACCACCTTTTATGTGATCGCGGTTTATTTCGGAGCTGTATCGGTAAAGGATACGCGCTATGCGGTAGGAGCCATGCTCCTGGCCGATCTTGTGGGCATACTTACTTCTATCTTACTTTGCTATCTCTTCTTCGGGTAACAATAGAAAAGCTGTTCCTGAGAACAGCTTTTCAATTTACAGCAGTTATTGAATTAACGGACGTAAAATAATGAGATCTGTGCTCTGCGCGGATCACTGCTTGAAGTTATGGTACTGTAACCACGCGCAAACACCGTCAGCTGCCGCTGGTAAGGCACGCTATACGTTGTGGGCGCTACGGTATAAGTGGTGATGGGTGTGCTGTTGGAAGCGGCGCCGGCGGGACGAATGGCCCATTGCGACGGGGGCGTCGACCGTAACAGCATGAAAGTACCGCTGCTTCCTTTGTAAGGAATATTTGCCGCCACCAGACTGGTGCCAAAATACAGGTCCAGTGCCGGTAGGTTGGGCATCAGGTTGACGAACTTGAAAATGGAAGCATCCTGGTCAGGTGCGGTAAAGCTTTCATTCATCAAAATCCCCTGTGTGTTGGCCCCCGTGTCGGCCACATGGAATGTATAATACTTCTGAGATTCAAGATTGGCAGTGCCGCTATAAATGGCAACCGAGTCTGTATTTGTGTTGAACTTAGGAATGGAAAGAGAGATTTTTACTGTGCCCGGATCTACTGCAAAATAAATAGGATCACTCGACCCCTGCGTGTTCAACCCGCCCCCGGGGAATGGGTAGGCATAAACAAAGGCATTGCTGACCCGAACATCGTTGATCTTGAGCTGCACTGAAGGATTTTTCTGATAAGCGGATGCGTAATTTACTTTAAGAAAAGCCTGAGTGGCAGAAGGCGGCGCGAAGTCGGCGACCCTTTCGCTTTTTTTCTCGCAGCCCAAGCCGATCATGAGCAAGGCTGCAACAGCCGTGATATTTATAAATCGTTTTTTCATTGTGTTTTGTTTTATTCTTAAGGTTTACTGAACCACATCTCCATGGTGTGGTAGTCCAGATTGGTAGCGCCGATCCTTTGCAGCTCGAGAATATTCCAAACATATTCAGAGTTGAAGCGCGGCCGGACCCTGTACACAAGTTTGCCTCCATTGTCAGGATAGAGGTCGCCTCCTGAAGGCGGCGTAAAATCTGCATACACCTGACCTCCCTGATAGCTATCGGTATAATGATAACGGCGCATGTCGACCCATGTCTCCAATATGCCATACCCATACAGCGCAATGTATTTCTGAAGCATGATCATGCTCATGGTAAGCGCGCCACTTGCAGGCACTACCAGGGGATTGGCAAGGTAGGCCGCCTTTGTTGCAGCCGTGATCACTTTATCAGTGGGAACATTGTTGGCATAGGTTGTGGTCAGCATGTCAAAATCAAGAGCAATACCTTCCTGGTAAGCAGCAAGGGCCGTAGCCTTATCATTTTTTCTGAATGCCGCTTCCGCCTTCATGAATTTTATTTCACTTGCGGTCATGATCGGAAACGGAGACGTGTTGCGGAAGATGTACCGTGCATTCGCGTCCGACGATGGCGCTGTATTATTGGCGTGATCCGAATACGGAGGCGTTGCAGTTGCCGTTCCCTTTTGTGCTACGCCCCAAAAATTTTCGGGACGGTCATTTGGATCCAGTACGCCCTGTCCTTTATTAGGCTCTACGCCTACAATGGTTCCGTTCGCATTTCCGCGCAGCATATACCATGCACGGGGATCAAACACGCCCGGAAATGCTGAATTGCTGCCTTTCATCAGGTTGGCTGCATAGGCGCCCTGCCGGATCGCTACAGGCGACGCTGAAGTAGCATTGGCGCCCAGGTTTCCCCGTAAAGGTCCAAAGTAATTATTGGTAGCGCTAATGGCAGTGCCTGCAAACTTTACCATCGCATTGTCCGCATTGTCATTGATGGAAAGATTGCAATAGTAGATCACCGAATCGGGCTTATAAGAAGCTTTATTGCTTTGATGATTGTAATATCGCGCGAGCACACCGTAAACAAATTTTTTCCATTTGTTCACGTCTCCGCCATACATGAAGGCGTCGCCTTTTGCCAGATTGCCTGCACTCACATTGTCACCAGTCTTGTTGAGATTATCGAGTGCTTCAAAGCAAAGTTGCTTTACATACTCGTACACTTCGGGCTGCGTATCGTATTTGAAGGTAACGAGCGAAGTATTGAAAGCTTCCTTCAGGATCACGTCGCCATAATAATCGGTCAGTGTCAGCCAGCTCCAGGCGAATATGGCCTTGCCTACACCAACATAGTCCCATTTCTTTTCTTCTGTTGCCCACTGTATCATTCTCATATTGTTCTGGCCAATGTCGTAATAGTGCATCCTCCATGTGGATTGTCCAACATCGCCAGCACTGTTGGTGTAGCCCATCCTGTCGTAAACACTTTGCGTGGCATAATACTGCCAGTTCTGAACGTAGGCACCGATGAAACGGATGTCCTGCATGGTTCCATGGCCGGCATAATTCGCTGCCATGGCCGAGATGATCTGAGGCAGGAGCGCCTCTACCGGAACGCGCACATCGGCATTCGGGTTGGCGTAGGCCTCGTCTATTTTTTTGGAACACGAGTACCCTAGCACGGCTACCGCGCAAACCAGAACAATTTTAATTTTTATATTTTTCATAATCGTTTTCTTGAGCCATTAAAAATTTACCCTGATACCAAAGTTTACACTCACCGGCGCACCTATGTTTCCATAGTCGAAGCCAAAGCCGCCTACTCCGCGGCTACCTGCAGTATTTCCATTCACGGCAGGATCGGCACCCGTGTAATTCGTGAACAGCACCAGGTCGTTTCCGGTAACAAAAGCACTCAACGATCTTACCCATCTCATGTTTCTCATCACTTTTGTACCGAAGGTGTAATTGAGCGTGATGTCGCGCAGCCTGAACCAGTTCACATTTTTTTCTATAAACTCTTCCTCCGGCATGGTTGTATAATAGGTTTGCTGATAGTAAGGCACCACCTTGATCGTATTCTTTGTTGGCGTGGCCGTGTTTTCAAGACCATCCTGCAAAACACCTTTTACGATGATAGGATTGTTGCGGTCCGCTGTCCTTATGCTTCTTCCAATCGTTGTGAGATACCTTTCTGTGGCATTGAAGATGTCGCCGCCAACTTTAAGATCCCACAGGAAGCTCAGGCGAAGATTCCGGTACGTGAAAGTGTTGACGAAGCCCATCGCAAAATCCGGATTCCTGTCGCCTCTCACCCTGAAATTATTATCCAGCACCGGAAGGCCAGTTGACGGACTTACAAGGATATCGCCCGCCTTATTTCTTGCATAACCATACGACGTGATGCTCGTTGTCGGTCCCCCTACGATCAGTCCACCGCGCGCATTTGCATAGAGCCAGGTATCGGACTGGTAAAATTCCGGAACGTTCGCGGGCAGCTCAAGCACCTCGTTCCACATCTTGCTGAAGTTCACCCTTGAGGTCCATTTGAAGTCCTTTCCTTGAATGATGTTGGCATCAAGCGAGATTTCAACACCCTGGTTCTGGTTCGCACCAACGTTGAGCGTGTTGAGTACAAAGCCTGTTCCATAGCTGGCGCGGAATTGCTCAACGATCAGGTTATTGTTCTTTGTATTGTAATAGGTGGCGTCGAGCGATATTCTGTTCCGGATGAAACGCCATTCGGTGCCTACTTCAAAAGTCTTTTGCTTTTCAGGCTGCAGCAATGGGTTACTGTTGGTAAATCCATAATAGTAACCACCTCCGCTGCCATTGTTCTGGTTGAACACCGACTGGTTGGCATAGGGAGCGCTTGAACGGGCTGTGCTGGCCAGCGATCCGCGCAGTTTCAGATAATTGAGAATGTTCCCTCTGTTCAAAGCAGGAATAAGATCAGAAACGATAACGCTCAGGCTCGCCGCCGGATAATTGTATTTTCTGAAATCCTTTGGAAAGATGGAGGACTCTTCAAACCTGTGCGAGTAGGTAAGGAAAACAGAACTTTTCCACCCGATGGAAACCTCGCCAAAGAAAGCGGATTGCCTACTGATGCTGTAGTTGGGTAATCCTTTTAGTGCGTTCGAAAGCCGTATCCTGGTTGCAGGGTCCGTATTACTACTGTCCGTGCGATTCATGTCTTTCAGGTTACTGCCGGAAACCGCGTATTGCTGGCTTTCGTAATTCTGCCACATGTTGCCTACCATCAACCTTCCCGTAAGATCACCAATGGTCTTGCGGCCGGTTGCAGTGATCGTATGGTTGTATCCATAATAACCCCTGTAATAATTGTCCTGATATCCTTTCTGCGCTCTTGTTGTATAGAATGACATAGAATCGAACCGCGTGTAACCAGTGGTCTTATAAGTATCATAGCCGAACCGTCCCGCAATGGCCAGCCATGAAAAAGGATTATAATTCACAGCCAGTGTACCAAGGAATCGATTGGTTGCATCAGCGCTCCTGTTCTTGTAAACGTTATAAAAAGGATTATCCAGTTCTGCATTTGGATTGGACGCAAACACGGGCTTCTTCAAACCATTTGCAGTTTGCCAGTCACGGATATCATTATCCGAAGGCCATGCCAGAAGGTTCAACAGGTATCCGCTCGCACCCCTCAGCGGTTTGTCGTTCACCGTGCGGATGAGCGACACAGAAGGACTTACATCAAGGTATTTGCCAAGCTTTGTTGTGTTGGACAGCCGCACATTGTATCGCTGATAGTCGTTGGTGGGCACAGGCGACTTCTGATCGAAGATCGAACCGGAAACACGATAGCTCGATTGCTGCGTTCCATAGTCAAGCGACAGGTTATGTGTTTGCGCGAAGCCGGTCCTGAAAAAATGATTCAGGTTATCATAAAGTGTCGTCTTAGAATCGTATGCGGGTCCGAAATAACGGAATGCGTCCGCAGGCGTACCGTTGTCACCACCATCAAAAAGGTTGATCTCGTGAGGAAGGCGGGTGAGCTTCGACGTACGGAAGCTGTTATCGTATGCGATGCCCAGCTTGCCGGCGGTGCTTGCTTTTTTGGTTGTGATAATGATAGCGCCTGAACTTGCCTGGCTGCCATACAGAGCTGTTGCCTCCGGTCCTTTCAGTATGGTAAGCGATTCGATATCGTTTGGATTGATGTCGGAAATGCGGCTGGAATAATCGTTGCCCCTGTTCGCCCTGTCCGACGCCAGACCCAGCAACGTTCCACCATTGCTGGTTTCATTGAGGGTAGAATTGTCGATAATGATACCGTCGATCACAAAGAGCGGAGAGTTGTCTAACGAAAGCGAATTGAAGCCCCTCAACACGATCTGCGAACTGGCACCTGCGGCGCCGCCGGTAAGATTCACCGTTGCCCCCGCAACACGGCCCTGAAGACTGTTCAGAAAATTCTCGCGCTGTGTTTCCTGCACCTCGGCGCCATTCACCTTCTGCACCGAATAACCAAGCTCGCGCGGGTTGCGTTTCACATCCATGGCAGTCACTACCACTTCGTTCATCACATCATCCTTGCTGCCTAGCTGCAGCTCGATGTTGTTATTGCCCTGAACAGTCAGTTCACTGGGTTTTCTTCCTACAAATGAAAATTCAAGTACGTCACCCGTGCGGGCAACAATAGTGAAGTTTCCATTGTTATCCGTCGTAGCCTTTCGGCCCGAACCCCTCACCGTGATGGTAACACCGCTCAGGGGTTTGTTGTCATCGCTGGATGTGACCCTTCCAGTGATGGTGCGATCCTGTGCGATGGAAAGTAGATGCATCATCAGTCCAGCGCATAGGAAAAGAGAGTAAAGCAATTTTCTCATGGCGATCATTTCATTTAATTGTTCAATAAATGCGGCAATTCAGGACACTGGAGATTAAGAACGGTAACCGCTACAGCACTTTTATGCCCGCGGTCTTATAAGGTTGCAAGATGGGCTCGTCCGGAGAGCGCTCCGTGATCAGGGTGTCGATCTTGGTGCAATCGCATACCTGGATCGGCTGTTGTGAGTCGATTTTTTCAGCAATTGTGAGGCAGACCAGCTTTTGCGCAGATTCGATCATAGCCCTCTTTATCTGCACAACGTCCCAGTCATTATCCGACACTCCGTTTTCCATATTGATGGCATTGATGCCAAGTATGCACAGGTCGGCCTTGATCTGCCTGATCCTTGAAATGGCTTCGAGTCCCACCGTGATCTTCGAATTCTTGGAGACCTTATCGCCGATCACAATGACATCGATATTGGGATGGTTCATGTACTCGAATATGGCGGGGATGCTGCCTGAAATAAATGTTGCATGAAGATTCAGCGGAAGGGCACGCGCCAGTTCAATGATGGTTGTTCCTCCGCCTGTCAATACGAACATGCCGTCGGTGATCAATCCTGCTGCCTTTTGTGCAATGGTTTTCTTCTGACTATACGAATAAACCTCTTTAGAAGTGTGGTGTCCGTGGTGAAAGGAAGGAGAGAGAGCCCCGCCGTGCACCTTGATCAGTTTCCCGGCCTCTGCAAGTTCCTGCAGGTCTCTTCGAATGGTATCATCCGACACATTGATGTGCTCGCTAAGGTCAGCAGAGATCACTTTATTGTGAAGATTGACCTGATGCAGGATGTAAGCCTGTCGTTCCCTTTTAAGCATTCGTTAGCAATTGCAACCAAAATAAACGAAAATCCTGCA
>DATMHB010000613.1:0-2076 GCA_035555175.1 Flavisolibacter sp.
AGAAAATTGTAGATGAAGCAAAGAAGATCGTGCCGGGTAAGAACCTTGGTGCCGTCATCAGCAAAGAGGCCAAAGAACGCATTGAAAAATATATTTCAGAAGCGGAACAGCAAGGCGCAAAAGTATTGGTCGACGGACGCAATGCCATTGTAAGCGGAAAAGAAAATGGTAGTTATGTCGGCCCCACCGTCATCGATTACGTGAAGCCGGGCATGGCGGTGGCCAGGGAAGAGATCTTTGGACCGGTGATCAGCATCATGCGTGCTGACACGGTTGATGAAGCACTGGCCATAGAAAATGCAAATCCTTATGGCAATGCCGCTTCGGTGTTCACTCAGAATGGAGGGGTGGCCCGCTACATTATCGAGAGGGCGAGTGCCGGCATGGTTGGTGTGAATGTAGGCGTGCCGGTTCCCAGAGAACCCTTCTCGTTCGGCGGATGGAATGAAAGTAAATTTGGAGTGGGCGACATCACGGGCAAAAGTTCAATCGAATTCTGGACCAAGCTGAAGAAGTCAACCATCAAGTGGAATCCCGAAGCCGGAGTGAACTGGATGAGTTGATGGCTGTAAATGATTGCTGCAAATTTCCGAAATCTCACACAGATCAATAATCCATACATACATGTTACAAACCGCATCAAGATCCGAAACGGATGAAATCATCAGCGATAATTTAGAGTATACGCTTTTCTCCTGGAGCAAGCAAAAAGGCATCAATCCCATAGCCGTTAAATACGCTGACGGCGTTTATCTATACGATTATGAAGGAAAACGCTACATCGATTTTTCGTCGGGACTGATGAACGTGAACATAGGTCATGGCAATCAGCGCATCACTGAAGCTGTTGTAAGACAGATGCAGCAGGTTAGTTATGTCACGCCGAGCTGCGTTACAAAGGCGAGGGGTGAACTGGGAAAAAAATTGGCGGAGATCTGTCCCGGCGATTTGAACCGCGCTTTTTTTACGCTGTGTGGTGCAAGCTCTATCGAAAATGCGATCAAGCTTGCCCGATTGTACACCGGCAGGCATAAAATTGTTACGCGCTATCAATCCTATCATGGCTCTTCAAATGCCGCCATGACGGCCAGCGGCGATCCCCGCAAGCTGCCGGTGGATGCACAGCAGGCGCCAAATTTCGTACACTTCGATCTGCCTTATGCTTATCGTTGGGAATATGCCGCAGAGCAACTGCTCAAAGAATCAGTGATGCAGCTCGAGCGGCTCATTGCTTATGAAGGCCCGGCGAATATCGCGGCCATTCTGCTCGAAGGCGAATCGGGTTCTTCGGGATGCCTGAAATACCCACCGGGTTACCTGCAACAGGTAAGAAGACTTTGCGATCTTCATGGCATCCTCCTCATCATGGACGAAGTCATGAGCGGCTTTGGAAGAACCGGCAAATGGTTCGGCTTTGAAAATCATGATATCATTCCTGACATGATCGCAATGGCAAAGGGACTTACGTCGGGTTATCTTCCTTTCGGATGCCTGATGGTGACGGACAGGGTCGCATCAAAATTCGATGACGTAGTATTAGCGCTGGGGCTAACATATTCAGCGCATCCGGTTTGTTGCGCAGCTGCACTGGAAACACTAAAGGTTTATGAAGATGAAGGCCTGATCGAAAATGCCAGCGCCATGGGAAAATATATGGACCAGCAAATAGGCCAGTTGCGCAAAAAACACAGAAGCATCGGCGACTGGCGCAATACAGGTTTGCTGGGATGCCTCGAGGTCGTCAAGGATCAAAAGACCAAAGAGGCCATGGCGCCCTTCAACGCAAAAGCAGAGGAGATGGCTGTAATGAATAAGGTGGCGGCGAAAATCAGGGAGCTCGGCATGTACACATTTGTGCGCTGGAGCTACATTTTTATTGCACCTCCTTTATGCATTACAAAGGAGCAGGTGGATGAAGGATTGTCCATTATCAGTAAGGCGCTAGAGGTTGCAGATGCTCATGTGGCCGATGCCTGATTCAAATAAGATAGTCTTTGAAAGTGATCATCTCCGTTGATCAGCCAATAACCAAATTAATTGCATGAAGGAAGCCGCCGAAAAAAATTCATCATTGTA
>DATMHB010000614.1:0-3402 GCA_035555175.1 Flavisolibacter sp.
TAGCTCCTGATGAGCATGGCCGCACCACTGGCCCAGAATATTTCTTCCGCATCATTGTATTGTCCCTTGTCCTCTTCACAAATGTCGAAGACGCGGCCTCGTGCAAAGGGATATCCATACAGGTCGATCCACCCACCGGCGGCACCCGCATATTCAAACATTGTGCGATGATGAAAGGCGAGGATCTTTGGCTGGCAGGCTGCGTAATGTTCGTCTTTTTCGAGCAATCCTATCATGGGCTCGAGCCATCCGCCCGTTACTTCCACGTCTGAATTGAGGAGCATGTAATAATCAGAAGTTAGTTTTTTCAGCGCCTCGTTGTATCCTCTTGCGAAGCCATAATTCCTTTCGAGCAGGATCAATTCGATCTGGGGAAATTCGCTGCGGACCATATCAACAGAGCCGTCGGTAGAGGCGTTGTCGGCCACCACGATCCTATGATTGGGATAAGTTGTTGCCAGCACAGATGGAAGAAATTTCCGGAGATGATGTTTCCCATTCCAGTTCAAAATAACAATGGCAACAGAAGGTGCACTCAAGAATAAATTATTTCATCAAAAATAAGAGAAGGGGAAATTACTCATTATTTTCGGACATGTTTCGGCAATTGTTAAACTGGCGTTCGCTCCTGGCACTTATTGCCATCCTGATCGTGAGTGGAACCATCTGGTATTCATCTTACCTCGCCGACAAAATAGAAAGAGAAGAAAAACAAAAAGTAGAAGAATGGGTGGAGGCCAGCATCGCACTATTGAATCCGCAGATAACCGACACGAAATTACCCATCAGGATACTCGACGACAATACGGATATTCCCATCATATCAACAGATGAAAAGGATCGCATCACCGGATATAAAAATCTCGATTCTGCCAGGGCCGAGCAAAAGGATTCCCAATACCTCAGAGCAAGACTGCAATCATTCAAATCGGAAAATCCACCGATCAATTATTTTGATCCGCTCGATTCAACGCGCGTCAACCATTATTATTACGGTCACAGCCGCTTGCTGGACGAAGTGCGTTATTATCCCATCGTACAGCTGTTTATTGTCGGTTTGTTTATTCTCATCACGCTGATGGCGCTGCGGGGAAATTACCGTTCTACGCAGAACCAGGTATGGGCTGGTATGGCGAAAGAAACGGCGCATCAATTGGGCACGCCTGTTTCGTCGCTTGAGGGCTGGGTGGAAATTCTTAAAGAGACGCCGGGTGTAGAAGGGTTGGTGCCCGAAATAGAGAAGGATGTCAATAGGCTGCGGCTTGTGTCGGACCGGTTTGGAAAGATTGGCAGCAAGCCGCAGCTGGAAGAAAAAAATATTATCGAGCAGGTAAGGAACATGGTGGATTATATGAAGAAAAGGGCGGGGGGAAAGATCGGCCTTGCATTAGAAACGAACGGTGTTGGTTTCATGCCGGCTAAAATATCGGCTCCATTGTTCGACTGGGTGATCGAGAATTTATTGAAGAACGGACTGGATGCCATGGAGGGGAAGGGGCAGATAAGGATCAATATTCACGATGCAGAAAGGTCTATTATCATTGATGTGAGCGATACGGGGCGGGGCATCAGCAAGCAAAATGTGGGCAAAGTTTTCAAGCCTGGATTTACCACCAAGAAGCGCGGATGGGGCCTGGGCCTGAGTCTTTCGAAGCGGATCATTGAGCAATATCATCAGGGCAGTCTTTCCGTAAAACAATCCGAGCCTGGAAAAGGAACAACTTTTCGGATTATTTTGCCAAAATAAAATACATTTGCACCCCCGGTCGAACAAAAGGCAATGCCTGATATTCGACAGGTTGGGCCCGGGTGGCGAAATTGGTAGACGCACCACCTTGAGGTGGTGGCGCTGGAAACGGCGTGCTGGTTCGAATCCAGTCTCGGGCACAAAGGCTCTCAGCGATAGCTGAGGGCTTTTTTATTTGGCGGCGATGCAAGCTTTGCTTGCAAGAGCGGACAAATAAAAAAGCCAGAGCCGCGATAGCGGCGAGAGCCTTTGAGTAAGCCCCTCGTGAGAGTATCTGGATCATTGCCGAAGGCAGTAAATCCAGTCTCGGGCACAAAAGACAGCGCGGGAGCGCGGAGCGAGTGCGAAGTCTCGCGCTCTGTCCCTCGCCCTAAAATCTCCAATGAATTGACACAAAAATCGTTTGGCCGAAGGCTGTGTTCTTAAAACCAGGCTTTCTTGTAACGAACTTTTTTTGATAGCTCATGGCTGTGCAGCGACCGTTCCTTAATCAACCGCTTTATTTAATTAACCAACGCAGTTAATCACGCGGTACAGATGATGGGTGACCAGCCAGACCGGTAAAATACTTATTCTCACGGCCCGCTGCAATTGATCATACGAAAATTGCTTTAACCGCCTGTTTAATTATTTCAATTATCCACTGCCGCCTCAACGATCTGGCGGAACATCCATCCGGTGTTGTCCGACACCGGGCCCTGTGTCTGCTTCATCAGCACACCAATTATTTTTTCTTTTGGATCAGCAAAGTATTGGGTGTTGAAGTAGCCGC
This sequence comes from Flavisolibacter sp., assembly GCA_035555175.1. GTDB lineage: Bacteria > Bacteroidota > Bacteroidia > Chitinophagales > Chitinophagaceae > Flavisolibacter. The sequence continues at coordinate 2,520 of DATMHB010000614.1, forward strand.
CCCATTCAAACGTGCCTGCACTTCCATGTCCGCCCGATGCCTGGCCATTTTCAGTAAGCACGCTGAAAGCCAGCCCGTAAAAACTGTTTTTGCCGCCGCCAAAAAGTGTGTCAGTTTGATTGCCCATGATGGATTGTATGGTGGTGCGGCTCAGGATGCGCACGCCATTCAGTTCGCCCCCATTTAGGTACATCTGTAAAAAAGTAGCATAATCCTTCGCGGTGCTGCTTAGGCCTGCGCCACCCGAGAAAAACCGCCTGGCGCCGTTGACAGGATATTGTGGGTCATAAAAAGTTGCAGGATATTTTATCCATTTGCCCTGTTGTTGTATTTGAACGGCTACCAGCCGGTTGGCTTTTTCGGCAGGCAGATAAAACCATGTGTCGTTCATTCCTAACGGATCAAAAATGTGGTGCCGTAGAAATTGATCAAACGGTTCACCAGAGATCACCTCAATAAAATATCCCAGCACATCCAGGCCTTCGCTATAGGTGAACTTTTCACCGGGCTGATGATGCAGCGGAAGGCGCGCCAGCTTTTTAATATTCTCACCGATCGAAATATTTTCGGTTGTAAAAGCATCAATGATTTTTGCTTTCTTATACATCATTGTAAACCGTTCATCTGCATCGATGACACCATAACCGAGCCCCGAGGTGTGAGTGAGCAATTGCCGGATGGTGATCTCGCTCCTGGCAGGTTCTGTCGTATAGCTTGTGTCGCCGTATTTGAAGGATTTCAGCACCTGCGGATTTTTGAATTCCGGAATGTACTTCGAAATTGGATCGTCGAGATTGAATTTTCCCTGCTCCCATAGCATCATTACGGCAGTAGCGGTGATCGCCTTGGTTTGCGATGCAATGCTAAATATCGCATCAGGTTT
>DATMHB010000615.1:0-2729 GCA_035555175.1 Flavisolibacter sp.
TTCGAAAATGAACTCCGGCCGATACGATGAAATTTTTTTTGGAAACACCGGAAATAAGCTAATTTGGCATCAATAGTCTCAAAATCACAGTTTTTAAGTCAATTAAGCTGAATGCGCCCTCAACTATTAAAGGTCTCAAAAGGTCCCGACCGCTCTTTCAGTGTACGCCGCGACCTTGTGCCGCACGTAAACAACCGATGGCATTATCACTCCGAAGTAGAGCTCATCCACTTTAAAAAAGGCGAAGGCACTCAGTTCATCGGCGACAGCATCAAGCGCTTCAAGGCCGGCGATGTGGTTATGGTGGGAGCCAACCTTCCTCACTACTGGCGTTTCGATGATGCATACTTCGAAGAGAACACGAAGGCGATGGCCGATATCAGGGTATCGCACTTCAATGAAAACTTCTGGGGGGAAAACTTCCTGCATCTTCCCGAGAACAATAACATCAGGACCATTCTTGAAAAAGCGAAAAGAGGGCTGCAGATCACAGGCAAAACAAAACAAAGAGTAGCTGAATTGCTCGAGCAGCTGCAAAGTGCAGACGGGCCTCAGCGGATCATCCTTTTGATCGAAGCGTTATCAGCTATTGCCAACTGCAAGGGTCTCGTCATGCTTTCATCTATCGGTTTTAAGCCCGACCTGGTTGAAGTGGAAAGTGACCGCATCAATGCGATCTATGAATATTCGATCAAAAATTTCAAGCGCAAGATACAGTTGGAAGAAATCGCAGAAGTGGCGAATATCAGTCCCAATTCCTTTTGCCGTTATTTTAAATCGAGGACGAGAAAAACCTATTCGCAATTCCTGATCGAGCTTCGTGTTGGTCATGCCTGTAAGCTCCTCATCGAAAACAATCAGTGCATAAAGCGGCTTTGCTATGAAAGCGGCTTCAATAATTTTACCAGCTTCCATAAATATTTCAAAATGATCACCGGCAAGAGCCCTCTTACCTACCAACGCGAATTCACTTCCGCCAACTAGGATTGAGATGCTCTATTGCCAAAAATGCTGAATGATTGGACAAAGTGTTCGCTGCAGTTCGGTTGCTGAACTTTAGTTTGCAGTATCATTGCATCAGCTATATGAAGAAATCAGTGGGATCAGCATTCGCCGTTTTCCTTTCGCTTACCGCATGGTCGCAGGATAAGCAGGTGGTGATTGAAACAAAAAATACCGCGCTCGTACTGAATATCCGGAATGACAAACATGTTACACAATCTTATTTCGGAAAAAAACTGCCCGCAGCAGATTATCTGCAGCTGCAGGGCGGCAGGGAAGCATACCTGACCGCCGGCATGGAGAATCAGTTCGAGCCTGCGATACGCATAGTACACGGCGACGGCAATCCATCTCTTGACCTTCAGTATGTTTCTGGCAACATCAGCGAGGACGCAGGCGCCCGATTTACCGAAATCCATTTGACGGATCCTGTGTATCCCGTTGAAGTCGTGTTGCATTATGCTGCCTTCACCAATGAAGATGTCATTAAAGCGTGGACAGAAATAAAGAACCATGAAAAGAAGCCTGTACTGCTCACTCAATATGCTTCTTCGCTCCTTCATTTCAATGCCGGCCAATACTGGCTAACGCAATTTCATGGCGACTGGGCAAGAGAAATGGGTATGGTTGAAGAAAAATTAACCAATGGCATCAAGACGATCGAAAGCAAGCTGGGAACGCGCACGAATTTTTATCAAACCCAGGCCTTCTTTGTTTCGTTTGAACAGCCGTCGACTGAAACCGAAGGCGAAGTGATGGCGGGAACGCTGGCCTGGACAGGAAATTATCAATATACATTTGAAGTAGACCAGCGAAACGGATTGCGTGTTCGCTCCGGCATCAATCCTTTTGCCTCGGAATTTTCGCTTCAGCCAGGAGAAAATTTCACCACGCCGGAATTCATTTTTACCTATTCAACGCAGGGCAAAGGCCAGGCAAGCAGGAACCTTCACCGCTGGGCGCGGAAGTATGCTGTACTGGACGGCACCGGCGGCCGGATGACCTTGTTGAACAATTGGGAAGCCACGCATACCAATTTCAATGAAACAAGACTTGTTGAATTGTTTGATGAAGCGGCAAAACTCGGCGTTGACCTTTTTCTTCTCGACGATGGCTGGTTCGGCAATAAATATCCGCGCAACGATGACAAGGCGGGCCTTGGCGATTGGCAGGAAGACAGGTCGAAGCTGCCAGGAGGGATCGGTTATCTCGTAAAGGAGGCTGCTGCAAAGGGAATCCGCTTTGGCATCTGGCTCGAGCCTGAAATGGTAAATCCGAAAAGCGAATTGTACGAAAAGCATCCCGACTGGATCCTGAGATTGCCGAACCGTCCGGAAAACCTTCAAAGGAACCAGCTGGTCCTGGATCTCACCAATCCCAAAGTGCAGGATTTTGTTTTTTCAGTAGTTGATGATATGATAATGAAGAATCCCGGGCTTGCATTCATCAAATGGGACTGTAACCGCAGCATGACAAATGCTTATTCACCGTACCTGAAAGAAAATCAGTCGCGCCTGTTCATCGACTACACGCGAAGTTTTTATAAGATCATGGAAAGAATCCGCGCTAAATATCCGCACCTGCCCATTATGCTTTGCTCTGGCGGAGGCGGTCGGACTGATTATGGCGCGATGAAATATTTTACCGAATTCTGGCCAAGCGATAATACGGACGCACTCGAAAGAATTTATATCCAGTGGGGCTATTCATATTTTTTCGAGTGCGTC
>DATMHB010000616.1:0-5803 GCA_035555175.1 Flavisolibacter sp.
CTTCTGGCCCCTGAGCCGTGTGAACTATCCTAAACAATTCCTCGATATTCTGGGCACCGGCAGGACGCTGGTCCAGCAAACCTTCGAACGTTTTGCACGGCTTGTACCCGTAGAGAATATTTATGTTGTTACGGCGAACGAATACCTGAATATCACGAGGCAACAATTGCCGGGCCTTCCGAAAGAAAATATTCTGGGTGAACCGTTCCGAAAGAATACAGCCTCCTGCATCGCCTATATCTCTTTCAAGCTGCAGCAGATCGACCCGGAGGGCTCGCTCATTATTGCGCCCGCAGACCACCTGATCCTGAACGAAGATAAGTTCCTGGATGTTTGTACGCAGGCACTCGACTTTGTAAATCATTTCAACGCACTCATCACCATCGGCATTAAGCCTACGTACCCGAATACCGGCTATGGTTATATCCAGCACGAGGATATCGAGGCTATCCCATCGGTATACAAGGTGAAAACCTTTACCGAAAAACCCAATAAAGAACTGGCACAGACCTTTATTGCCAGCGGTGATTTCCTTTGGAACTCCGGCATATTCGTGTGGCAGATCAAACGAGGCATTGAAGGTTTTAGAAAACATCTGCCCGAGATGTACGAATTGTTTTATTCTGAGCAGGAAAGGCTGAACACGCCGGGGGAATCGTCAGCCATCGAATCGATATACCCCCAGTGCACCAACATTTCGATAGATTTTGGCATGATGGAAAAGGCCGATAATGTATATGTGATCCCCGCATCCTTTGGCTGGAGCGACCTCGGTACCTGGAATAGCGCGTGGGAAAATATGGAAAAAGATTACCTGGAAAATGCCGTCGCCGGAAGGAACGTGATCGTTTTTGATACCACCAAGTGCATGGTTCACGTTCCCGACGAAAAACTGGTGGTGCTCCAGGGTCTCGAAGATTACATCGTGACAGATACCAAAGATGTTTTGCTCATTTGCCACAAGGAAAAAGAACAGGAAATAAAGGAGTATGTAGCCGAGGTAAAGCGAAACAAGGGAGATAAATTCCTTTAAAATAAATGGCCGCGTTTTGTCATTTTATAGATTGAATTAAATCCGGTCCGAACAATTTTTGTATGAATTTCAACAACATTCTCTTCCTTGATATAGAAACGGTTTCACAATATGAAACCTATCAGCATTTGCCAGACGACTGGAAGGAATTATGGGATCTGAAGGCGCAATTCCTGATCCGCAATAAGGAGGAAGAAACCCTTGAAAGCATTTATCCGCGGGCTGCTATTTATGCTGAATTTGGAAAGATCGTGTGCATTTCCTGCGGTTGCCTGAACGGCCAGGGCGAAGAAAAAAAACTCATCATCAAATCATACCGTGGAAACGACGAGAAGAAATTGCTTTCAGAATTTGCCGACATGCTACAGAAATGGAGCGGTGATTCCGAAAAGTTCCTATGCGCACACAACGGAAAAGAATTTGATTATCCCTATATCTGCCGGCGCATGATCATCAATGGTATTGAAATTCCGGAAGCCCTGAAGATCGCCGGGCGCAAGCCGTGGGAGGTGCGCCACCTCGATACGATGGAGCTTTGGAAATTCGGAGACTATAAAAATTATACTTCCCTGAAACTACTGGCCAAGGTTCTTGGCATCCCTTCACCGAAGGATGATATCGACGGCAGCATGGTCAATTCAGTGTACTGGATTGAAAAAGATATTGACCGCATCGTTGAATATTGCCAGAAGGATGTGATCACACTGGCGCAGGTGCTCCTGCGCTTTCATTGCGCACCATTGATCAAACAGGAAAATATATCCATCAAATATGTCGGACAGAACCAATTTTAGTTCAGGCGCCGTTTGGGAAGACCTTGTCGGCTACAGCCGCGCGGTGAGAATGGGCAATGTTGTTGAAGTCAGCGGCACCGTCGCGGCCGACGAAGACGGAAACGTTATTGGCAGAGATGATGCGTTTCAGCAAACCGCATTCATCCTCCAAAAAATCGGGAAGGTTTTGGAACAAGCAGGCGCATCGCTCAACGACGTAGTGCGAACCCGCATGTTTGTTACCGACATCACGCGCTTTAACGAATACGGCCGCGCACACGGAGATGTTTTCTCTTCTGTCAAACCGTGCACCTCAATGATTGAAGTAAAGGCCCTTGTGGCGCCCGAGTACCTGATCGAGATCGAGGTCACTGCGGTCATTAAATGACACGATCCGGCTCTGCAGCCCCGACACCACTTTCCTTCCATCGAATGAGCCTCTAAACGCAAAGCAAGCCTATTGCGTTTTCCTACTTGGTTTCAACCTTTGATGTTGGCCCTTGTACCCTAATTAATTATCGACGAGATCCTGTTGTTGCCGGCAGACACGAGAGCCAAAAGTTAACCAATGTTCCATTGCGCTTCTCTGTCTAAAGGAGCTTTTCGTTTATAGGCGGTACGATTGTATTCACCCGCAAAAACGAAGTTTTCCAACTGATTCCATGATACAGCGATTAATTTTACGCTTCAAAAATTTGAAGCGTGCAGATCGAATCGAAATTACCGAGGGTTGGAACGACCATATTTACCGTGATGAGTTCACTGGCGGCAGAACATGGCGCGATCAATCTGGGACAGGGCTTTCCGGATTTTCCTATGAGCGAAGAACTGGTATCGCTTGTGAGCGAGGCCATGAAAGAGGGCCACAATCAATACATCCACATGAATGGTCATATTGGACTGCGGGAAGTACTCGCCGAAAAAGTAGAGTATCTCTATCGTTCGGTCATTCACCCCGAAAGGCAAATCACCATAACGCCCGGCGGTACTTATGCTTTATACACTGCGCTCACAACCATCCTTCGGCCAGGGGACGAGGTCATCGTATTTGAACCCGCATACGACTCTTATATTCCCGCGATTGAGCTCAATGGCGCAACAGCGGTGCCTATTCAATTGAGCTTTCCGGAATACCGGATCAAATGGGATGAGGTTAGGAAAAAGATCACGCAGAGGACAAAGGCCATCATGATCAACTCTCCTCACAATCCAACCGGCAGTGTATTGTCTTCACCGGATATTGAAGAACTACGATCAACCATTAAGGACACAAACATTATTATCATCAGCGATGAAGTATACGAGCACCTGATATTTGATCAAATGCAGCACGAAAGCATTTTGAAATACCCCGATCTGCTGGAACGGAGCTTTGTTTGCTTTTCCTTTGGCAAAGTCTATCACTGTACGGGATGGAAGCTGGGTTATTCTGTTTCATCGCCATACCTGATGCAGGAATTCAGAAAGATCCACCAGTTCAACTGCTTTAGTTGCGACACGCCGAAGCAAGTTGCGCTTGCGCGCTTCCTGAAGAAAAAGGAACCCTACCTCGAGCTGGGACCATTTCTGCAGAAGAAGCGCGACTACTTCCGGCAGCTCATGAAGGACACCGCTTTCGAGGCGCTTCCGAGCTACGGTAGCTATTTTCAGGTGTATTCTTATAAAAACATTTCAGACAAGACCGAAATGGATTTCGCAATGGAACTTACGAAGGAGCGCGGCGTGGCAAGTATTCCAGTGTCGGCATTTTACCGGGACCCCGTAAATCATCAGGTATTGCGGTTTTGTTTTGCTAAAAAAGAAGTCACGCTGGAGAAGGCTGCAGAAAAACTGCGTGGACTGTAGCAATAAAAGTTGAATGCCGAACAAGTTGCAAGGCGTTAACAAGCGATTTGCATCATACTTAATTATCTTGCGCGAGATTAATAAAGAACTATGCAGGCGTACAAATTATCTGTTACCGAAAAGATCATCCTGGGCCTTGTGCTCGTCATCCTGATCATCGGCTATATTCTGTTTTATACGAACCTATCTGCATTTATAGTCTATGTTGAGGAAGATGGAACAGTTGAATGGCTGACCGTTGTAGGATTGATGCTGGGATGCATAGTTTCGTTCTCAAGGTTTTTCAAACTACTGCGCCGGCGCAACTGGTGGTTTCTTACGGTTACATTCATGCTCGGCCTTCTTCTTTTCTTTGCCTCGGGCGAGGAGATCTCCTGGGGACAAAGAATCCTCGGTATCAAGAGCCCTGAATTTTTTCAGAAGAACAATGCGCAACACGAAACCAATATTCACAATCTTATTGTGGACCATGTAAAGCTGAATAAGCTGATCTTCTCCTTCATGCTAAGCATCGCCATGGGGATCTATCTTTTGCTCATACCAATCCTATTCGAAAAGAGCAAGAAAATAAAAGCATTTATCAATTATAGCGGTGTGCCTGTTCCAAGGCTCTACCAGGTGATCGCATTTGTTGCGCTCATTTTGCTAACCACTTTGTTACGGCATGAGAAAAATGCTGAATTGCTTGAGTGCGGAACGGGCCTTCTGTTTTTCCTGATCATCCGCTATCCAAAGAACCAACCCGTGTTTGAAAGAAATCCTGTCGGCTCGCATCATCTTTGATAAACCCGGGCGAGATAGAGGGTGTCCAGCGCATCCTGTCTCGTCTTTGGATTTAAGAATTTGAGCTTTATGACCGAGACATTGTAGTCCGTATGGCTGATGACAGGATCCACCTTAAATCCCTGCTTTTCCACTTCTGTTTTTGTGTAGCCCGATAAAAGAAAATATTTATCCTTTATAGATGGATATGCTGTGCTGAAATTCTCCACATCAAGCATCCGGTGATTGTGCGCACGGTAAAAATCAAAACTATGCGCCTGTTGTTCAACATCCACTATGTTGTCGTCTGCGATGATGATATTTTTTTCTCTCATCTCTCTCGCCAATTCATTACCGCCCTGGTATTTCAGCACCTGCGGAAAAAAGTTATAGTTCAGAAAGAAGTTGAGCAATAGCGAAAGGCCAATACTTATGAATATCATTTTCATCGGCCTGTCGGGAGACCTTCTGAAGAGCAACACAACAAATACAAACACCATTGCACCACCAAAAAGATGGATCAAAATATTGCGCGGCTGAAAAAAATAATAATTGAGCGCCAGGGTAGCCAGAAGGATCAGCAACGCAAAAATGAATTGCAGCGTATAAAAAAATCTGAAAGTTTTCATCGAATTAGACACAAGACGCAGGTACGGCGCGCAAAAGATCGCCGCCAGTGGTAACAGCATGATGATATAATGCGGCATTTTAAATTTCGAAAACGAGATGGCAAAAAGAACAACGGCAAAGGACAATGCTGCAAAGTTGAACGGATGCCGCCATTTTTTTTTATAAAACATACGCCTCAGCCAGTAAAACAAACCTGCGTACGCGATGATGCTCCATGGAAAGAAAGCCCAGAGAAACGTATGGTACAAAAAGAAATAATCGCTGTTTCGGCCTTTCTTCCCCTGGTCAAAACCCGATGAGCGTTCAAAGAGCTGATCCCACAAAATAAATTTCACGCCCGACCGGTGACTTTGTCCCCTTATGATTTTTTCGGGATGCAGGTCATACTGCTGGTAGTAGGCATAGAGCACCGGCGCAATAAAAAGAATAAACAAAGGAATGAACAACCAGGTTTTTGGATCTGTGAGCACCGACCATTTACGGTTCATTGCCAGATAAACAAATGCGGACAGGAGAATGATAACGGGCCCCAGCCACCCTTTGGTTGAAAATGCGAAAGCTGTTCCTGCTGCGGCAAGCAGGATATTAATCAGTTTCCTTTCGTCGATGTAGACGATCAGTTGCCAAAGACTGAAAATAATGAACGCGGTGAGCGGTGTTTCCATCCTGGCATCCATAATCGAAAGCATAAAAGCCTGCGCCGTGGCCAACATGGCGGCGGCGAGCCTCGCTGTTGTTTTATCCGACAAATAAAGGCTGA
>DATMHB010000617.1:0-3284 GCA_035555175.1 Flavisolibacter sp.
AATGAAATAAAAAAAGTGTATGCAGTAACGTTAGACAAACCACTCGCCAAAAATGATTTCGATGCGATCCTGCAGGGCGTTCCGCTGGAGGACGGCATCGCGCACGTAGATACGCTTGCTTATACCGACAATGCCGACAAGACCCAGATCGGCATCGAGCTGCACACAGGACGCAACCGCATCGTCCGCCGCATTTTTGAACACTTCGGCTATGATGTGAAAGGGCTGGACAGGGTGACATTTGCTGGCCTCACCAAAAAAAATGTCAACAGGGGCAAATGGCGTTTTCTCACAGAAAAAGAAATCAGAGATCTGAAATATTTCAAGAAAGGAAAATAAAGTTGTGAATGAACCCAAAGACAACAAAGGTCGAAACATACATCATTTCCGAAGATGAAAACATCGTGGCCGTGAACAAACCGGCAGGGCTGCTGACGATTCCCGACAGGGAAGGAAAAGAAACATCACTGAAACAATTGCTTAAAAACAGGTATGGAGACATCTTCACGATCCACCGGCTCGACAGGGATACAAGTGGCATCGTGATCTTCGCCAAAAATGAAAACGCGCATAAATATTTTTCACAGCAATTCGAAAACCGCGAGACCACAAAGATCTATTTCGGACTGGTGTTGGGATCACCCGCGCATAAAACAGGCACCGTCAATGAGCCGATCGCAGAGCACCCTACACGCAAAGGGCTGATGACCGTGTACCGAAAGGGGAAAGAAAGCATTACCGAATATGAAGTGGTGGAAGGATTCGGCCTTTATTCCTGGATGCGCTTCAGGATCCTCACCGGCCGTACGCACCAGATCCGCGTGCATATGAAGCATATCGGGCACCCGATCGCTTGCGATGAATTATACGGCGATGGAAAGCCCCTGTTCATTTCACAGCTGAAGCATCGCTACAAACTATCGCAGGGTGAGGAAGAAGAAAGACCCCTGCTCAACAGACTGGCGCTTCATGCCGCGCAACTCGGTCTGCATGGATTGAACGGCGAAAAAATCTCGTTGGAAGCGCCGTTGCCTAAAGACCTCAAAGCTTCGATCAATCAATTGACCAAATGGAAAAAATAGATCCCCTCCCGGCTCAGCCGCGAAGGGATCTATCATAGTTAACCAAGCAAAAAGATCATTGCTCCTCGGGCACCGGCGTATAGCGGAGGTAAGGCTTTACAACTTTTACGCCCTTTGGAAATTTCTTGATGGCATCTTCTGTTGATACCGACGGAACCACAATGGCGTCTTCACCCTGCTTCCAGTTTGCCGGCGTGGCAAGGCTGAATTTGGAAGTGAGTTGCAACGAATCAATCACGCGCAACACTTCATTAAAGTTTCTACCGGTGGAGGCAGGATAGGTGATGATCAACTTGATGGTTTTGTCAGGGCCAATGATGAACAGCGAACGGACCGTGGCTGTTGCCGAAGCATTGGGATGGATCATGTCATATAGCGTGGCTACCTCCCTGCTCTCGTCTGCAATGAGCGGGAATTCAACCGTGCAATTCTGTGTTTCATTGATATCAGATACCCAGCCGTGGTGCTTTTCCAGCGGATCAACGCTTACAGCCAGCACTTTCACATTTCTCTTTGCAAACTCTTCCTTCAAAAGAGCTGTTCTTCCGAGCTCCGTCGTACATACAGGAGTATAGTCGGCAGGGTGAGAGAACAGAACCCCCCAGCTATTTCCTAAGTATTCATAGAAATCTATTTCCCCTTCTGTGGTCTGCGCCCTGAAATTCGGCGCTGCATCACCAAGACGTAAAGACATAATGGTAGATTTAAATTTGATTAATACGGTGAAATTAGGACAAACACAATATCCTACCAAATCAGTAGAATATAAGCTAGATCTTTTCTTTGCCGGTCGCGAGGTCTTGCAGGCTACGCTTTTCAAGAACCGCCAGGGTCGCATCCCTCACGTTTTCCATGATATCGTGAAGGCCGCAATTCTTTTCGTCGCAGTTGCTGCACCTTTCGTAAAAATTGAGGCTGACGCAAGGGAGCATAGCGATTGGGCCGTCAACAATACGGATCACGGAAGCGACGGTGGTCTTGGCGGGATCGGCCTTGATGAAATAGCCCCCACCCTTCCCCTTCTTGCTGTCAAGAACGCCGGCTCTTTTTAATTCCAGCAGGATATTCTCCAGAAACTTCAGCGGAATGCGTTTCTTTTTCGAGATCTCGGAGATGAGCACCGGACCTTCTTCATATTTATTTACCAGATGGCTCAGGGCTCTAAAGGCATATTGCGCTTTTCTTGAAAGCATCAGAGCTGATCAGATTGAATGGTGATGGAATAATCGATCTTCGAATTCTTCTTTAACATGGCCGATACTCCGCAGTACTTATCAAGAGAAAGATCGATCGCTTTTTTCACCTTTTCACGATTTTCTTCTCCCGTGCGGATGCTGTAATTTATGTGAATGTCTTTAAATACTCTCGGATGCTCGCTAGTTTGCTCCGCCTCCACTTCAATGGTGAGGTCAGCAAAGGGCACGCGCATCTTTTCAAGAAGATCAACCACGTCAATGCCCGAGCATCCTGCCAGTCCGGTCAACAGCAGCGCCTTTGGCCCGAAGCCGCCACTTGCATTGATCTCTATTTTCGCTCCGTTCTGAACGGAGTCAAAGGCATGACCGCCTTTCCATGTTGTGATTGTTTTCATCCGTGCTTATTTACTGAAACGCCCTGTTCGTCTTCCTTCCCCTGCGCCAGGTCCTTCAGGCTGTGCTTTTCATTTTGAAGCGCATTTTCCAGGGTCCATTCTATCCTCTCCTTAAAATCGTGCTGCCTTACCGGACAGTCTTTTTTATTACAGATATGGCATTGAAAATACAAGCATCCATCGCTATGTACAAATAATTCAAGCGATTCACCGAAATTACTCCTGATCAATTTCGCCAGTTCGTCAATTTCATGATGCGCCTGGTGAATATTCAAGTACCAGGGTACTGTAAGATGGCAATCGAGGTGGAGCACATTGCCATATTTGATCACCCTGAGATTGTGCAGGTCAATCCAGTTCTCGTGCTTATTCCTCCCGATCACTTCCACCATTTTTTCGAGAAGGATCAGATCTGCTTCATCCATAATGCCGGCCAGAGAAACCCTGATGATCCGGTAGCCCGTGTAAATAATAAAACATCCGAACGCAATAGCTACCGCGCTGTCGATCCAAAACTTGTGCGTATAGGAAATGAGGAACAGACCGGCAATGATGGCCACTGTTGAATAAGTATCGGTCTGCAAATGCCTGCCGCTTGCGATGAGGGCCAG
>DATMHB010000618.1:0-2114 GCA_035555175.1 Flavisolibacter sp.
TGATCTTTCTAATCCTTGCCTTAATTTTTCAATCTGATGCTCCACTTCGGCATCATCTATTTTCCGGAAGAGCAATTCGGGAGGGCGCAACGAATAGCCTACGCTCAACAATTTTATTTTACCTGCATTTTCCCAGTCCAGCATCTTGTCTACGACCTTCATCATGTGATTCATTTTCTTCGCCGTATTCGGAAGAAAAGGATGGATCATCACGGCGAGGTTGGCACAAAGCTGCAGGCAGAGGTGAAGGCAATTATCAATTTCCTTTTGCGCACCTTCCGATGCTGGATTGCCTTCAGCAACTTTCTTTGCTTTGATCCACGGCTCTTTTTCCTGCATATATTTATTACCGCTGCGTGCCAGATCGATAACGGTAAAAAGTGCATCGCGGAATTTGTATTCTTCAAGAAAAGTTTCGGTCTTTTGCTTGCAGATCTCGATCTCTCTTATTAGCGCCTTGTCCTTTTCATCGATGATGTCCGGATGGAGCTTTGGCACCTTGCCGCCGGTTAGCTTGTGCATCAGTACAAAAGTTCTGTTCACAAAATTTCCGAAGATGGCCACGAGCTCGTTGTTCACCGCATCCTGAAAGCCTTTCCATGTAAATTCACTGTCCTTGGTTTCCGGCAGAATGGCAGTAAGATAATAGCGAAGTGCATCCGCCAGCTGCGGTCCTCCGTTTTCTTTTTTAATGAAATCATCAATATAATCCTGTGTCTCCACTTTCCAGTTGCGGCTGGTGCTCATCTTATCCCCTTCAAGGTTCATGAACTCGTTCGCCGGAACATTGGCGGGCACAATGTACCCGTGGAGTTTCAGCATAACGGGAAAAATGATGCAGTGAAAAACAATATTGTCTTTACCGATGAAGTGTACAAGCTTGGTTTGAGGATCCATCCAGTAAGGTTTCCAATCCTTTCCTGTATTGATGGCCCACTGCCGTGTGGCGCTGATGTACCCGATAGGGGCATCAAACCAAACATATAAAACCTTGCCTTCTGCATCAGGTAGCGGAACTTTTACGCCCCAGTCGAGGTCGCGCGTTACCGCGCGTGGCTGAAGACCGTTGTCGATCCAGCTCTTGCACTGTCCGATCACATTCACCTTCCAGTCGGTGCCGTGTTCATCAATGATCCAGGAGCGCAGCCAGTCTTCATGCTTGTTTAGCGGAAGATACCAGTGCTTCGTTGCTCTTTTCACCGGAGGCTTTCCACTAAGCGTGCTCACGGGATTGATCAGCTCATCCGGGCTTAATGAAGTTCCGCACCGTTCGCATTGATCGCCGTAGGCGCCTTCAAATCCACAGTTGGGACAGGTGCCTTTAATGTAACGGTCAGCTAAAAATGTCTGTGCGTCTTCATCATAATATTGCTCCGTTTCCTTTACTTCAAGTTCTTTTCTGTCGTTTAAGTACGTAAAGAATTCCTGTGACGTTTCATGGTGAACAGGATTGCTGGTCCGGTCATAAATATCAAATGAAATCGAAAGGTCTTCGAAGTTCTGCCTGATGATCTCGTGGTATTTATCAATGATGGCCCTTGGGCTTGTTCCTTCCTTCATAGCCTGGATAGGAATAGCGGTGCCATGCTCGTCGCTGCCGCATACAAACACCACATCCCTTTTCTGCGCTCGGAGATAGCGCACATAAATGTCGGCAGGGATGTATGCGCCTGCAAGGTGCCCAACGTGTTTCAGACCGTTGGCATAGGGAAGCGCCGCAGTGACCAGGTATCTCTTTGGTTGTTCGTTCATCTTTTATCCTCTTTAATTCCCGCATGATGAACCTGACCCGATCCGAGTCGTTCATGGACAATCATCTTGCGGCCTTTTTAAGCAGGCCCGCAAAAATACCTCAAACACAGCAACTGCTTTCCAATTGCTCTAACAATTGATAAATTGTGTTTTAAATATGGACAGGAAAAGCTTTCTTGGAACGGCCAGCGCCCTTGCGGCGGGCCTCTCCCTCCCCTTGAAACGAAGTTTAGCCGCCGCGCCGGCCGACGATGAGCTCACAACTTATAAAAAGCCACCGTATCTGAAGCCCGGCGATACGATTGGTATTACCTCACCCGCAGGCACTATAACCATCAAAGAAATGCAGCCAGCCATTAGCC
>DATMHB010000619.1:0-3046 GCA_035555175.1 Flavisolibacter sp.
TGTATATAAATGAAATGAGCGAGTGCAGTAATGTTAATCTCCTTGCGCGTTGCGTAGTGGTGTTCACGTCCGAAGTTTGATAGGTCATGCCGATGGTGAAGGAATAGTAGGCAAAATCCAAAAAATCGGGCGACTGTGCACCTGGAAAAGAAAGTCCGCCGTTCCCTTGCACCGGGTCCTTACCTTCGGCGACGGTGCGGTAATACATATCGGCATATTTAATAGTGAAAAGGGTATGGATCAGGATCCATGAAGTGAACAGGGCGATGATGGAAAGGAGCAGCTGCATTCTTGCGCTTTCCCTGCTAACCGTTGGCACTCGATGCAGCAAGTATAAGATACCGAACAAAGAAAAAATGGAAGCGGTGAGAATAATGATAAACAGGAGCCAGTATCCTTCATCCTGTTCCGAAGCGATGATGGCCGTATCTTTCGGATGCCGTGCCAGGATGGTGGCCCAGGAGAACAAGAGCAGGAAAGCGGAAAAAACGATCCACCAGCTTAAAGCCGCTATCGTTAACGAATGATTTCTGAATACGAGCACGAAGGACAGGACAGCTACGATTAAGGAAACTGCTACCCGGTAGCCGCGCGCAATTCTGTCAATGTAAGGAATGATGCGTTGCATAAGTGAGCTTTCGAAAGGCTCCAATAATTATAAGTAAGGTATTAAAGAAATGCGATTTTGCCGCTGCGGGGAGGAAGGGAAACGGGAAAGAAGTCGTGGCGGCGCGCGGGCGATAAGGCCAAAAGTCAAAAGTCAAAAATCTTAAAGCACTGAACTTATTATTGCCTTCGCTCTCGCCGTGTTTCATGCAAAGCCGCAAAGCTCGCAAAGGATAGAAAAAGGTAAAAGGCAAACTACCTAAAGCATGGGCTTCGTATCTCCCCTCGCTCCCGCTCTGTTTCTCGCTCTGTCCGTCGAAGCCTTGGCGTAGGTGGACTCTATTTCCTCGGCCTGTTTGGTCCGTGCTTCTGCTGCGGCACCAACAAAAATCACTGGGCAGCATTTTTTCTGAATCTTTTCCACATCATAAACCGTTGAAACTACTGCATTTCAGCAGGTGAGCTGGCCTTTCAATCGCTATCAAATTAAAATTCTCATCCATGCGAATTTTGCTGGCATGGTTTTTCTACTAAAATTTGCTAAAAATATTAGCATTGGAAAGCATCCTATGTCGGCAGCAAAAGCACATATCATTGCACAATTAAAGAAGGATATTCTTTTACTGGAAGGATTCAAACCGGCCGGTGCAGAGAACAACGATGCGGGCCTTCAATTGATACAACATGCTTTTCCGAATGCGACCTTCCCTTCAGGTGCACTGCATGAATTTATCTGCCATACTACCGAAGACAGTTCCGCCTCATCCGGTTTTATTGCGGCTCTGCTATCATCACTAATGAACAATGGAAGTCCATCGGTTTGGATCGCACCCTCGAAAACCATATTTCCGCCTGCACTGAAATCATTTGGCATTGATCCGCACAAGATCATTTTCATACAAACGCAAAAGCCGAAAGAGATCCTGTGGACTATCGAAGAAGCCTTGAAATGCGATGCGCTTTGTTCTGTGATCGGAGAGATCAACGAGATCAGTTTTGCGGAAAGCCGGCGCCTGCAGCTGGCGATGGAACGAAGCAAGGCCACCGGCTTTCTCATTCGCACCAAGCCAAAGAATCAAACTACTGTATCGGTTGCTAAATGGATGATAAAGCCGTTGGCAACGGAAAAGAGATCGGTAGTGCCCGGCCTTTTATTTCCAAGATGGAATGTGGATCTCGTTAAAGTGCGTAATGGCAAAACCGGAAGCTGGCAAATGGAGTGGCGAAAAGGAAAATTCCAGTTCATACATCAGCCGGTAATAACCATCGCTTCAGCGCAAAGAAAAGTGGTGTAATGAAAAGATTTGTTTCGATATGGTTTCCCTGCCTGGCAACGGATTGGTTTGAACTACGAAAGCCGGAATTAAAAAAGATGGCTTTTGTGCTGGTAACGCCATCGCATGGCCGCATGCTGATTACGGCGGCTAATGCGCTGGCACGGAAAAACGGAATACATAAAGGGATGGTGCTGGCCGATGCAAAAGCCGTATTTCCTTCGCTTCAATATTTCGATGATAAGCCGCATCTGGAAATGCAGCTATGGCAACGTATTGCTGAATGGTGCATACGGTTTACGCCTGCTGCTGCTGTTGATCCATTGGGTGGCATCATCCTCGATGCAAGCGGATGCGCTCATTTATGGGGAAGCGATGAAGCTTATGTGAACGATATAATCAACCGTTTGCAGACAAGAGGATATCAGTCGAAGGCAGCAATGGCTGACACGATTGGTGCCGCATGGGCTATGGCAAGATTTGGAAATGCTAAAGTGATCGATGCAGGAAAGCATATGGATGCTTTGATGCCGCTGCCTCCTGAAGCTTTAAGATTGCAACCTCATACTGTTGAACGTTTGAACAAGCTGGGACTCCGCCAGATGAAAACTTTTGTTTCGATGCCCCGTTCTTCGCTCAGAAGAAGGTTTGGCCCGCTCCTGATCCAAAGGATCGATCAGGCATTGGGAAAGGAACAGGAATTTATTGAACCCGTTTATCCGGTAGAGCCTTACCAGGAAAGACTTCCATGTATTGATTCCATTACCAGCAGGGGAGGAATAGAGATTGCGCTTGAACGGCTATTGCAACCATTGTGCAGGCGGCTGCAGCAGGAAGGAAAAGGTTTGCGCGCTGCTTATTTCAGGGGCTATCGTGTAGATAATAAGGTGTCGGGTATCCAGATCTGTACAAGCCGCGCGTCGAGCAACATTGAACACCTCTTCCATTTATTTCAAATGAAGATTGAAACAATGGAACCCGGCCTCGGTATCGAGCTGTTCGTTCTGGAAGCAACAAAGGTGGAAGATCATTCACCGGTACAGGAAGAATTTTGGAAAAAGGCCACAGGATTGAATAACGATCAGGTATCGGAGCTCATCGACCGCATAGCAGGGAAGATCGGTGTTCATACCATCTGTCGCTATTTGCCTGATGAACATTACTGG
>DATMHB010000620.1:0-6676 GCA_035555175.1 Flavisolibacter sp.
TATGGCGTGAATTTATTTGACACGCACAGCACGACGCAGAAGTATTATCATGAACCACATCCGACCGGGGTATTTATATCAAGGGTTAAGATACCCGGCAATTTCCTGAACGCGGGATCCATTTCGGTGGGCTGCGCCATTTTCAATCATAATAAAAGGATCATTCATTTCTGGCTGAAAGAAGCCATACAGATCAACATTACTGAGACGATCAATTATTCAGCGACGACGGCCCGCGGAAAATCATCGGGACCGTTCCCCGGGATGATCCGGCCCATGCTTGAATGGTCGGTTGAATCGCAGAAAGCCGTCATTCATGTGTAGCCATACACGGATCAGGACAAGCGCGAGGTTGTGATGCAAAGACATCAACGTCGTTGTAGGGTATTTCGATTTAAACGCCGTGAACTGTTGGGATGGATGTTAATTATATCATAGTAGCACATAGCCAGCCTGCCCTCGTGAGCCGCCTGATCCGGAGATTGCGCTCGGATAATGCGCGTTTTTATGTCCATATCGACAAGCATCAGGACCTAAAAGAATACTCAAAGGAATTTATTTCCGATGGCCGGGTTTATTTTCTGAATGAACGGCAGCGGCAGCGTGTCAACTGGGGCGATGATGGCATGTTCAAAGGGATACTGGCGGCGCTGCAGCAAATTATTGATGAAAAAAGAAATGGCTATTGCGTTTTATTGAGCGGGCAGGATTATCCTATTAAATCGAATGAACAGATCGAAACTTTTTTCGAAAAGCGCAATGGCACCAATTTTATCACATATGGACTGCTGCCGTGGACCGGAAATCTTGGCTGGGAAAGAGTGAGCCGCTACAAGGTGGATGTATCCGAAAAAAGGGGCGATTATGTGTATCTGCCGTCCGTATGGGAAAGAGAATTTTATCAGACTGATACAGCGAAAAAATTATTTCGGCTTTTCCGCAACAGACACTTCCGCTTTGCGGTTCATCTATTGCACAAAAGAAAATTTCCTTCTTACCTGAAACCCTATGCCGGTCCCAGCTGGTGGGCACTTCCCGTTTCTACGGTGAAGCAAGTGCTTCAATTTGTACAAGGTCATGCAGATTATGTCAGATTCCACAAATTCACCTTTGTGCCCGATGAGGCTTTTTTTCAACCGATCGTTTTACATCTTCACGAATCGGGACAAACCGGATCCCTGGCGCCAATGCTGACATATGTTGACTGGACCCGACCGTCCGCCGGTATGCCCGCCGTTCTGCGCGCAGCCGACCTGCAGCAACTGATGGATCAGCCCGATGAAATTTTATTTGCCCGCAAGTTCAGTCTCGATACAGATACAAGAATCCTTGACCTTATTGACCAGCAATTATTCAGCGAAATACCTGCCGGCCGCATATAACCATGATCGCATTTACCATTTGCTCTAATAATTATTTGTCGAAGGCGCAGGTGCTCGCGGCTTCCATCAGGGAAAAGTCGGATGCTCCCATTTTTCTCGTTCTTGCAGATGAAAAAAATGATGCGGTCGACTACGATGCATTGGGTTTCGATAATGTGATCATTCCCGAAGAATTACCCGTTTTCCACTTAAAGGACATGAAGGAGCGGTATAATGTTATCGAATTCAATACGGCACTCAAGCCCTTTGCCTTTACCTATTTTTTCGAATCAACAAATGTAGATTCGGTTTATTATTTCGATCCGGACATGAGGGTGTACGAACCCTTGGAGACATTTGAAGATTTCTGGAGAGATGAAAAGATCGTTCTCACGCCGCACATTTTGAGCCCGCTTCCATTCGACGGAAAATTTCCGGGCGAAAACCTTTTTCTGAACCATGGCAATTACAACCTGGGCTTTATCGGACTGCGGCGCTCAAAGGTGACACAGGATTTCTTGCACTGGTGGTCAGAAAGAATGAAGACACATTGCATCATTAACCTGAAGGAAGGCTTCTTCGTAGACCAGCTATGGGCCAACCTGCTTCCGGTCTTTTATAAGCAGGCCGTCAAAATAAGCGATCATCCGGGGTGGAATATGGCCTATTGGAATCTGCATGAGCGTGTGATCTCGAAAAGGAACGGCCGCTGGTATGTAAATGAAAGCGCCCCGCTGTTCTTTTACCATTTCAGCAGTTTTGATCCGCAGCTATTACATCTTTCTCCCGGTGGTGAAGCCGCGCGGTTCCGGTTTGCAGATTTTGCCGAACTCGAATTGATGTATCAGGAATACAAACGCGAGCTCGAGCGCTTCGAGCCTGCACGGTTCAGGCCAATTCCCTATTTCAATGGCATGTACCCGATTCCCCCAAGACACGTGTCCATTCCGGAGCGTGTGGTAAGAAAACTAAAATTCTACCTGACAAGATGAAGGTCCTTTTTATTTCGGAAGTGCTGCCGATCGACACCTTTGCGAGCCAGGTTGTTTTTTTCCGCCATCTGACAAGGCTTGTAGAAGAAGGTCATGAAGTGCATGTGCTTACGGACCGTAATTCATTTGAACACCGTTCGAAGGATCTGCCGGATGCATTCACGGTGCATCTTCTTCCCAACAGGAAATGGTATTACCCGCCGTATAAGCCGGCAGGCCCCTTGCAGGCGTTCCGCTTCCGGGACTACTACTATAAGCATGTAAGTCGCATCATCCGGGAAAATGCGATCGATTGTCTGATCGGCTTTGTTTACGGCCAGTATCTTTCGGCGTTTGCCGCTTACGTGAAAGAGAAAAGCGGCTTGCCTTTGTATAGCTTTTTTCATGACGACACTGCGGAACTGAATTTCTTCCGCTCGCACGAAACCATGGTAAGAAATACAAGTGCGATACTGAGGGCAAGTGAAAAAGTGTTGATCGCATCGGAAGGCTTTTCGGAAAACTGGGGCGAGTTCACAAGTAAATTCGAACTGCTGTATCCTATTCCCGAGCCGTCGCGAAAGACGACCGGAATAAGACGGGACGAAGGAATTTCAGTGGGCTATTCAGGCAGCGTTTACAACGAATTGCTTCCCTGCCTTGAAGAAATGGCGGGCTTGTTGCAACAGCTCAAAATGAAATTCTATATCGTTGGCAACAACAAGAAAGCAGATGAGCTGCAGAAGCGGTTTTCGAATGTTGCATGCAGGCCCATGTTCGATACTGCTGAAGAGGCGAATGGGTTCCTTGCAGACCATTGCGATGTTTGCATTGTGCCTTATCCCATGGATATTTCGCGGATGCCGTGGACCAGGACATGCTTTCCCAGCAAGCTGATCCAGTTCTGCCAGATCGGGATTCCCACGCTCGTGATTGCACCAAAAGGCTCTGCGCTCGGACAATGGTGCAAAAGGAACAATTGGATACTCTATGCCGAACGTTATGATGCGGGCGTGATCGCGGCGCTGTTACAAAAGATCAGTTCACCCGAAGTAAAGGCGCAGGTGGATCATTTCCGTGAAGCGGTCTTTCATCCCGATGTCATTCATGAGCAATTCAGAAACGTGATCCATAAACAGAAACAAGATGTCGCTGGCCGGTAGATTATTGTACAGGATCTATTATAAGCCAAGGGGCAAAAAAGAAATGATCCGCCGTTACGGGGGCCGCGAAAGCTTCGATGACATGCTGAAGGCGGAGCAGGAAATGCGGCAATTTGCTTTTCAACAGCTCGAATTTCCGGAAGCGGATCCCTCAGCGACGCCCGCTCATTACCTGAGCTTCCTTACGGGTGAGAAGTTCATGCACCAGACACTGTTCTGCATTTATAGCTTTTTAAAACAACTGTCGCCATCCGAAAGAAAAATATTTGGCTTCCGTTGTTATGATGATGGCAGCACAACGGCATCAACGAAGGAATTATTGAGGAAAAAATTTCCGGCGATCCAGTTCATACCACAAGAGGAATCGATGGAAAAAATGCGAAGCCTGTTGCCCGAAAAGCAATTTCCCGTGGTCTATGAGAAGCTGAGGGTCTATCCCATCATCAAGAAGATCCTGTTTGCGCATCTGGGAAGGGAAGGCGTGCATCCGATACTGGATTCCGACATGCTGTTCTTTCAGCGTCCGGCTCTTTTCATCGACTGGATCCGTAATTACACACAGGACAAAGATGAAGTGTTCTTTATCCAGGATTGCGAACGCAATTATGGCTATTCAGATGCTCTGCTTGAAAAGCTGGCACAAGGTCCGCTTCCTCAGCGGATCAACGGAGGGTGGACTGCCTTTGATTCATCGAGGATAAATTTTTCGCAGATCGAGTTCCTGATCACCGAACTCGAAGCAGCCGAAGGCACGAATTATTTTCTTGAGCAGGCGCTCATCTCTTTATTGGCCAGTGCTTACAGTGGCCCCGTCGCTGCACCTGCCGCGGATTATATTGTGTTTCCAAAGGCCGGGCAGATCAGCAATGCCGAAGGTGTGCTGCAACACTATGTAGATATTTCAAAGGAAGGGTATTTCAAAAAAGCGTGGAGGGCTGTTCTTTAAGCTTATTGTTATTAGCAAAATGTCGGGCAAAGAATTAAAAATCGTGCTGTTGATTCCCTACTTCGGGAAGTGGCCGGCGTATTTTTCCCTCTTTTTGAAAGGATGTGAGGCGAATACGTGGATGGATGTATGGTTCTTCACCGATTGTGAACCGCCGTCCCGTAATTATTCGAATGTTTATTTCCATACTTCGTCACTGGAAGGATTTTCTTTGCTCGCTTCAGAAAAACTGGGCTTCCCTGTACAGGTTGAACAGCCATACAAGCTTTGTGATTTCAAACCCCTGTACGGAAAGATCTATGAAGACCACATCGGTGACTATGATTATTGGGCGTATGGTGATATAGACCTCATCTATGGAGATTTGATGCAGGCTGTTTATCCGCGGCTTAAAAAGGGGTTCGATGTTCTTTCGTTCCGCGAAGAGATCCTCTCCGGGTCGCTGGTGTTCCTGAAAAATATTTCACAGGTGAATGGATTGCTTACCCATCTGCCAGGGCTGGCCTGTATGCTAAATGACAGCAATTATTTCGGGCTGGATGAAACCTGCCATTCGAATATAACCTGGGAGGGAAAACCGAAATCGGATCTTCCAAAGAACTCGTTTACGTACATCGTAAACGAACTTTCAGGTGAAGGAAAATTGCAAGCGTCGTTTGTATCGGCATGTAAAGAATACATTTATCCCGGCGAGGTCATCGTTTACAAAGACGATAAGCTTACCTGCGGCCAAAGCGAAATGGCATATTATCATTTCGTGTGTCATAAATCCAAGGCTGAATTCAGAATGCCTTCATGGCGGTCCGTTCCGGGAGAATTTTATATCACGCGCACGGGGTTTTACACAGCGAATCAATATCGCTTCTTACCCTTTATCAACAGTATCCGCATATTTTCCGGTCTTCTGAAAAGGGCGGCGAGAAAATTGCGCAAGGTGTCGACACATGGCTGACCTGATCTCTGTTTGCATTCCTGCTCATAATGTTGAGGAATATATTTCCGAAACCATCAATAGTCTTTTGGTGCAGGAAGGGGTGGACTTCGAGGTCATCATCGTAGACGATGGCTCTACCGACGCAACATTTGCGCAACTGAATAAAGTTGATGACCCAAGATTCAGATGGTACAGGCAAAAAAGATCGGGTGCTGCTGCCGCGCGTAACCATGCATGGTCGCAAGCCGTTGGAAATTATATTGTGTTCCTCGATGCGGATGATCTGCTGTCGCCCGGCTTTCTAAGTGCCCAATTGCAAAGAGCCAGTGCAGAGGAGGATAGTGTTACCGTGTCGGCCTGGGGCAGATTTCATGGCAGCGATCGTGAGGGGTTCCAGCGAGATCCTTTGATCATTGCAAAGGACATGAGCTTTCGCGAATGGGTCGTTAATTATTGGACGCGGTGCGGCCACATGACACCACCGGGCCGCGTGATGTTTGCGAGATCAGTAATGGAAAGGGCCGGCCCCTGGAATGAGGACCTTAGCCTGAATGATGATTTTGAATTTTTCACGCGGATATTTCTCAACAGCGCGAAGATCCGGTACAATCCCGACGCGATATTTTATTACCGGTCGGGCATCGGCGGCCTGTCAACGATGAAATCGGACCGGGCACTACGCTCGTATTTTGATAGTGTTGAAATCGCAACACGCCTGGTCCTGCAACGCTTTCCTGATGATGATGAAGTGGCGCATGCCTGTGCCAACATCTGGCAGATGTTTGTTTACGAGACCTATCCACGGCAACGCCCGCTTTGTGAAAAAGCCAAAGAAAAGATTGCAGCGTTGGGTGGGTCAGATATAGATTTTCCTGCGGGAGGCATCAGCAGGATCATGAGCAGGATCGTGGGGTGGAAGCTCACCAAGCAGGTGAAAAGGTTAAAGCCATGATCCGTAACACCAACATGAAACGCATTGTTTTACTTACCCATACGCATCTTTCAAGAAATCCAAGGTTGGTGAAGGAGATCGATGCCCTGCAGGGAGATTACGAACTGCACGTGATCTATTTTCATTATTTCAAAGATTTCCGGGTATTTGATGAGGAGATCGAAAATAAATATCCCTCTGTGCATTTTCATGCTTTCAAATGGACTTCAAAATACGGCGCAGAGCGTGTGGCAGCGACAGTTTCATCAAAAATTCTTTCGGGCCTGCGCCGGTTCAACATCAACGTTTATCCCGAGCAGATCATGTATCCAGGATATTTTTCGATGCTGAGAATGGCAAGGTCCATCAA
>DATMHB010000621.1:0-2821 GCA_035555175.1 Flavisolibacter sp.
ACTTCCTTGAGATCATCCAATGCAGTCTCCATCCAGAAGTTCATCGTGTCGAGCACAATCAGCTTCGGCCTTTTCTTTAACTGGCTGATGACTGATTTTTGAACGACCGGAACAAGATTGCCCAACATCAGGAACTCAGCACCCTGGTAGTTTTCAGGAATTTTAGGATTGAAATCAGCAAGCACATTCAGGTCCGTTACGAGGGTATCCCTCGTATTCATATCCATGTGATACTTGCCTGCCCAGAAAAAAGATTTCTTATCCCTGACGATCTCAACACCTTCAGTGGTTACACCTCTCTTGTTCAGGCTCTCCAGTTCTTCTTTGGGAAAATCATAGCCAACGATGGAAACCTGCTGAACCGGCTCCACGAAATTGCTGGCCGCATAAGCTACATAGGTAGCGGACCCCCCGATGATCTTGTCCGATTTTCCAAATGGCGTTTCAATCGAATCAAAGGCCATAGTACCAACAACAATGAGAGACATACGAATTTTGTTATAAGTTGAGATAATGCAGAAGGCCATTTTAAACCCACAGGGTCTGGCGCTTCCATAAGGATCGAAGCTGCTTTTCAGGCGGTTAACCGGCCTGAAAATCGGCGTGCAAACCTAAATGTTTTTTTCGTGCCCTTCACTTTTATTCTTCATAAAGTAAGTCCTGAAAATGCCGCAATAGCAACGATCGATTGTGGGCGTGACTGTTGCAGCGGCAACTCAACACCATTCTTGTTATCTTATCTTTGGCCCTTTGCGATTGCCTTATGATCCATTTCCATTCCCTTCGCGTTAAAAGAGTTCAAAAAGAAACCGATGACTGTGTTTGCATCAGCTTTGAAGTACCGGCGGAATTAAAGGACACCTTCCTGTTCAAACAGGGACAAAGCCTCACCGTGCGTAAGAAAATAAAGGGGGAAGATGCGCGCCGAACTTATTCCATCTGCAGCGCACCAATGGATGGCGAGTTGAGAGTAGCAGTGAAAAAGGTGGAAGGCGGCGTATTTTCCACTTGGGCTAACGAAGAACTAAAAGCGGGAGATGAACTCGAGGTAATGCCCCCGGTCGGAAAATTTTATACGGACCTGCATCCTTCCCAACAAAAGAATTATCTGGCATTCGCTGCAGGGAGCGGCATCACACCTGTTCTCTCGATTATCAAAACAACGCTTCTCACCGAGCCCTCGAGCTCCTTTACCCTTGTTTACGGCAACCGCTCTAAAAATTCCATCATCTTCAAGGAAGAATTGGAAGCGCTCAAGGACAAATACATTGACAGGTTCCGGATCTATCACGTGCTTAGCAGGGAGCGCTCTGATGCACCGGTCAATAGCGGTCGAATCGATCCTGAAAAGCTGGATCTGTTTTTTGATAAACTCATTCAGATCGAAAGCATCGATGAATTTTTTCTTTGTGGGCCTGAGGAAATGATCTTCTGCATAAAAAATTACCTGACCTCAAGAAATGTGTCGCCGGAGAAAATTCATTTCGAACTGTTCACGATCCCCGGACAAAAAAAATCAGCGGTCGACACATCAAAATTGGATACAGCCGAATCCGGACCAGAAGCCAAGGTGAGTGTTAAGCTTGACGGACTGCAATTTGATTTCGACCTTAGCTATGACGGTGAAACCGTACTGGATGCCGCACTGCAGCAGGGTGCCGACCTTCCATATGCCTGTAAAGGAGGCGTATGCACTACCTGCAAGGCCCGATTGACGGAAGGCCAGGTAAGCATGGACGTGAATTGGGGCCTCGAACCCGAAGAAATTGAAAAAGGATATATCCTTACCTGTCAGTCACACCCGCGGTCGGAAAAGATCACTGTTGACTTTGATGCAAAATGATTTCAGAAGGCGGTACTGTGGTTGAACGCCACGGTGACATAGATTTCACAAAAAAATCAATTTCTACTCTTCTTTAGGGCCTCCCTTTGGGTTAAATTTGTAGACAATAAAAAACCATGTCTGTAGAAAGCCTCGAAAAAATTTTTCAGGAGAAAGTTGATGCTGAGGTGCGCATCGAGCCGAAGGACTGGATGCCGGAAAAATACCGGCAAACCCTCATCAGGCAGATCAGCCAGCACGCACATAGTGAGATCGTTGGCATGTTGCCTGAAGGCAATTGGATCAGCCGTGCCCCTTCATTGAAAAGAAAACAGATCCTCATCGCTAAAGTGCAGGACGAAGCAGGTCATGGCCTTTATCTTTATTCAGCCGCGGAGACGTTAGGCATTTCCCGCGATGAAATGATTGCACAATTACACAGCGGTAAGGCAAAATATTCGTCCATCTTTAATTATCCCACACTTTCCTGGGCCGATATGGGCGCGATCGGATGGCTGGTGGATGGGGCGGCCATCATGAACCAGGTGCCACTTTGCCGTGCATCGTATGGTCCCTACAGCAGGGCCATGATCCGTGTATGCAAGGAAGAAAGCTTTCACCAGCGTCAGGGATTTGAGATCCTTCTGGTATTAAGCAGAGGCAGTGAAGATCAAAAAGCGATGTGCCAGGAAGCGATCAACAGGTGGTGGTGGCCAAGCATGATGATGTTCGGTCCTCACGACAGCGAATCGATGCACAGTGAGCAAAGCATGAAATGGAAGATCAAACGCTTCAGCAATGATGAACTCCGCCAGCGCTTCGTTGATATGATAGCCGAACAGGCAAAGGTATTGGGCATGACACTTCCTGATCCCGATCTGAAGTGGAATGAAGAACGTCATCATTATGATTTTGGAAAGATCGACTGGCAGGAGTTCTGGGACGTTGTGAATGGCAATGGACCCTGCAATAAGGAAAGACTTGATGCGCGAAGGAAAG
>DATMHB010000622.1:0-3177 GCA_035555175.1 Flavisolibacter sp.
ATTTGGATGACGAAACGCCTTGACAAGACCTGGCAGAAATGGAGTGATCCCGTAAATCTCGGTAGCCCCATCAATACCTCTGACTGGGATGCATTCTTTACGCTTGATGCAGGTGGAGAATATGCTTACATGAGCAGTAACCTCAATTCACTTGGGGAAAGCGACATTGTAAGAGTGAAATTGCTGGAACGCGAGAAGCCGAACCCAGTGGTGCTTGTGAGTGGCAATGTTTATAATAAAAAAACGAATCAGCCGCTTAGTGCTTCCCTCGTATATGAAACCCTGCCCGACGGGGTAGAAGCAGGTAATGCGATTTCGGGTGCGACAGATGGTTCCTTCAAGATTGTATTGCCTTATGACAAGAATTACAGCATCAGGGCTACAGCCGATAAATTTTTTGCCATCTCCGAAAACCTCAATCTTGATTCGCTCGTAAAAGCAGGATACAAAGAGATCCATAAAGACCTGTACCTGGTGCCGATCGAGATCGGATCTGTCGTGCGACTGAACAATGTATTTTTTGATTTTGACAAATGGGACCTGAGACCTGAGTCTTTCGTTGAACTGGACAGAGTAGTGAAACTACTGAATGAGAACCCGGCCATCGAGATTGAAATGAGCGCACACACCGATAACAGGGGTTCTGATGATTATAATTTCAAGCTGAGTGATAACAGGGCTAAGTCGGTGATGGATTATATCATATCAAAAGGTATCGCAGCCTCAAGGATCACGTCAAAAGGCTATGGTGAAACCAAACCTGTCGTTCCAAACGATTCGGATGAGAACAGGCAGTTGAACAGAAGGGTGGAATTTAAGATCCTGAAGAACTAATCCCTATTCATAAAGTGGTGATCCCGGGTTGATGAAGCCCGGGATCTTTTATTTCTGAACGGCCGTCAGGCTCCGGCAACCGATGCCTTTTCAACAAAGCCCTTGAGCGAGGTTCCGATAATATGGTTCCATCCCGCAGCAAAGTTTTCCTTTGCGAAGTCGCGGTTGCTGGCAGGGAATGATTCAAGTCCTTCGTGTGTAAGCTTCAACCTGGTCTTGCCGCCTTCATTAAAAAGTTCAAAGCTCACAAAAGAAATCCCTTCATATCCTTCGTACCGCCAGCTATAGGTCAATTTTTTTTCCGTGATGACTTCAGTGATCTTGCAGACATGAAGATAGCGCCTGTCTTCAGGGCCGCCTTCAAAGCGGAATTCAAAACCTACTTCGGGTTTGAATTCTTTAAGATCAAAATACCATTGACGCATTTCATCCCTGTTGGTAATGGCCTTCCATACGCGGGAGACGGGTGCATTGAGGGTGCGCTCAATGACAAATGGATCCTGTTTCATTTTTTAGATTTTTTAGTTGACTTGTGTTTATTTCCCGATGAGGCTTCGGCGCTAAGAAAATTTTCAAGCGCATTCAGTTTTTTATTCCAGAAAATGCGGTGCTGGTCAATCCACACAGCTACATCCGCTAACGACCGCAGGTTCGCTTCGCAATATCTTTCGCGCCCCTGCTGCCTGATCGTGATCAGTCCACATTCGGTAAGGATCCTGATGTGCCTGGAGATGGCCGGCCGGCTAATATCAAAATTCTCAGCCACGGCATTCAGGGTCATCGACTCCTTTGCAATGATATTTATGATCTCCCTTCTCGTGGGGTCAGCGATGGCCTGAAATACATCTCTGCGCATATGCTTTTATGTAACCAGTTCGTTACAAATATATGAGTAACCATCCGGTTACACAAATTTTGTCTCTCGGTAATGATGAGTTCACGAAGAAAAGATGAGTTTGCTTGGCGCCCGGAAAGCATCCGCACCAGGAACCGAGATATTTATTTCACAAAAAATTGTGGTTTTTATTACCCTACGAGCCCGTATCAGGTGATTTTAAAGGCATGGTATAATTATTCCATAAGATAGGAAGGACCAGCCAAAGCTACCGCTTAGAGGATCGTATTAAATTCTTTCACCTCCTCATCAAGGTATCTTTATGAAAATTTCTACCAAGTTCTTCCTCCTGCTCATGAGCATTGGAGGACTCATTCACTCCAACAGTGTTAATGGTCAAAGTATTTTGAATCCCACAGACACGCTCGCAACTTACGACTCAACACGTCCGCCGGCTCAACCTCCGTTTGGGCAGATAGGAAAATGGGTAAGGAGCTACAAACGTGTAAACTGGAACACCAGTGCGTACAAAGCCTATATATACAAAGGCGTTGCCTTCCGGCTCAGGTTTCCCAAGAGCTACAACCCCGCGCTCAACGATGGAAAGAAATATCCCATGCTGGTATTCTTCCATGGTCTTGGAGAAGCTGCTCCTATTACCGATAATGAAGATCAATTGTTCTGGGGTGCAGAATATTTTGGTCAGTCGGTTGACAACGGCACCTTCGATGGCTATGTGCTCTTTATGCAAAGCCAGGGCTTTTGGGGTGGCGGCCATTATGATTACATCAAGGAGATCATCGATTACATGGTGGTCAACAACAAGCTCGATCCCTTTAGCGTTGTGGCCAATGGATTATCAGCAGGCGGCCAGGCCACCTGGGAGATGTTCCTGAAATATCCAACCTATATCAATTCGGCGATGCCGATGGATGCGGTGTCTATATGGTATAAGGATACAGCCACTGTAAACAAGGTAAAGAATACGCCTTTCTGGATTACCCATGGTGCTCTTGATGGCTCTCCTGCTCCATCTACAGCCGAACAGGTGAGGGATGCAATGCTAGCCGCAGGCGGCAATTACCGCAACACCATGTTTGCCAACGTAGCCCACTTCTCCTGGCCGAACGCATGGAACGAACCCGACTTCTGGCCCTTCGTAAAACGCGCGTATGCGTCCAATCCCTGGCCGAGTGGAGGCCGAACGGAATTTTGCAGTAGTGGTCCGTTTTCAACTGTGTTGGGACTCGCCCCGGGATTCGACGGTTATCAATGGCGAAAAGACAATGTGGTGATCACAGGTGCAACCGACGACACCCTCAAGGTAACCCAGCCCGGAACCTATCAGGCCCGTGTCCTGAGAGGCGGCATATGGTCTGAATGGTCGCGCATACCTGTGGTCATTAAAACAGTTTCGTGTTCCGTGGCGCCACCACAACCTTCTATAAGGATTGAAGGAGAGAATGTAATCGGTGGCTATGGATTGCAATTCGAGCCTACGAAAGATA
>DATMHB010000623.1:0-2012 GCA_035555175.1 Flavisolibacter sp.
GACGATAATATGATCAAACGAAGTTTTGAACGATAGTTCGTATGAGGCTTTGCTCACCCTTGCATTGAGCGAATCTTCGCTTTCTGTTCCGCGCGATTGCAGTCTTCTTTTCAGTTCATCAACGCTCGGCGGTTCAATAAAAAGCGTGAGGGTATTTTCCGGATATTGTTCCTGCACGTGAATAGCGCCTTTCACATCAATATCAAGCACGGGAATTTTGCCTTCGCTCCAGATCCTTTGCAATTCGGATTTCAGCGTGCCGTAATATTTGCCTTCATACACCATTTCCCATTCCACGAATGCACCGTGCTGTATGCGGTTGGTAAATTCTTCGAGACCGATGAAATAATAATCCACACCATCTTTTTCATTGCTTCTCGGTTGGCGGGTGGCGGCGGAAATTGAAAAGGCAAGGCGGTCGGAATAAGTATTTAAAAGATAGCGTGTGATGCTGGTCTTTCCGGCACCGGATGGCGCCGTGATGATGATGATCTTTTGTTGGGTGTTGACGGTCATAACTGAATTGCTAAGTTAGGAGAGAAGCGCCAGAGTAAAGTATGCTCCGTTCCTTCCCGCGGTTTAAACCTATTGTTAATTCTTCGCTTACGCGATGGCACTGATTTTTACCTACGCATCGACTCCCTATCTTTAGTCTGTGCAGCATGTAGAATTTTTTCATAGGGATCATTTTGAATACCGCTACCACCGTAAAAAGCCGAGAAGATCTTTATCGCGCTTCATCGATTTTTTCTGGGAAACGGATTTTGACGAATTATACAGGAAGTATCCGGAAGGGTTTTCAGATGCGCTCTTTCCCAATGTTGGTTACACTTACCTCATCAACCTTGGAACGCCCTTCGTGATGCAGCTCGAAGATGAATCGTTCGAGATGAAGTCCGACGGGTTTCTTCCACGGCATAAGAATATGATCTGCCACCATTCTGATGGCAATAAGATCTTCGGTATCAAGTTCAGGGTTTCACCCGTGATCTTTGAAAAAAGAATTAATTTTTCCGAATACAGGGAATATATTTTTCCGCTCGCTTATCTCATCGACCGGAAGATTGTTGAAAATATCAAGGCCGCCCCGTCTTTTGAAGCGCGCATGCAGATTGCATCCGATTATTATGAACAGATCGTGCAGAAATAATCCGGCTCCTTCAGGCAGGTCGATATCGTTACCCGCATACTGAACCAGTGTACCGATGACGGCCGTTATCATTTGTCCATCGAGGAACTGGCAAAAGAATATGAAGTGAGTGCGCGCACGCTACAGCGTTATTTCGAAGCAGCCACCAGCATTACCGGGAAACAGGCTTTACAGATCATGCGCATCCGCAAAGCGGTGGAAGACCTCGCCCGCGCGCCGGCAAAATTTCATTTCGGCGATTATGGGTACTACGACTATAGCCATTTTTACAAGCACTTGAAGCGATTCGTCAACCAACATTCCATCAGCATTGTTCAGCCCCATTTACACCTGTTGAAATTGCGGCAGGAGCGTGATGGAAAATAGGACGCCGGCCGGCGATGATTGAAGTTATGAAACCAAAGCCCCCTGGAAAGGGGGCTCGCTTTGTGCATTTATGAACAATGCACATGAGAAAATATCTTAACGCAAAAATCGCGGATCAATTGCCACCAGCCCTTTGTCTTTCTTCCTCCGAGGCTGTGGTCCTCCGACGGGCCTGCTGTACTTTATTGTTACCAAGACGGTAGGTGAAACTAAGATTGGCCACTCTCGTATCTCTAAAGGCGTGCCAGTTCTCAACATAGTTTCCTTTATATGTGATGGTAGCTTTCGGAAGGTTCGTCCAGAAGATGTCGGTCATGTTGAACCGTAAAGTTCCTTTGCCCCTGATAATATTTTTCTGCGCACCCACGGCAACGCCCCATTGTGGTCTCATTACCATATAGCCATAACGTCCACCGGTATTGAGGTTGGCATTGAGTTCGGCAGACCAGCCCTTCTTCAAGGTAAATGTATTGTTGGTGCGGATGCTTGCTGCAGG
>DATMHB010000624.1:0-4812 GCA_035555175.1 Flavisolibacter sp.
CGGCAATGTCCGGGGCTGTTCCGTGAACCGCTTCGAAGATCGAGATGTGATCACCGATATTGGCCGATGGTGCGAAACCCAGTCCTCCGACAAGTCCGGCGCAAAGATCCGAAATGATATCACCCTGCAGATTGGTCATTACAATTACATCATACTGCTGGGGCTTAACTACCAACTGCATCGCCAGGTCGTCGACGATCTTGTCATCCGCCTTCAGGTCGGGATATTCCTTCGCCACTTCATAAAAGCATTCGAGGAAAAGGCCGTCGGTAAGCTTCATGATGTTCGCTTTGTGACCGCAGGTAATGCGCGTGGCATTTTTTTGTCTCGCCATTTCAAAAGCATAACGGATCACCTGCATGCTTCCCGGTCTTGTAATGAACCTCCTGCTCAGTGCCACATCGTGCGTGAGCATGTGTTCAATGCCTCCGTAAGTGTCTTCGATATTCTCCCTTACAATTGTAAGATCGATCGGAATACCGGCTTTGCTGAATACCGTATCAACACCATAAAGGGTTTGAAAGGTTCTTTTATTGGCGTAGGTGTTCCAGGTTTTGCGGGCAGTGACATTCACGCTTTTAACCCCTTTTCCTTTCGGTGTTTCCATAGGTCCTTTGAAAAGGATGCCGAGTTCTTCGATCGTTTGCTGAGCTTCGGGTGTCATCCCGTTCGAAAATCCCTTGTCGAAAACCCATTTACCCATGTCAACGAAAATATATTCCAGTCCTACTTTGTTGGCTTCAAACAGTTTCAGGACGGCATCCATGATCTCGGGCCCAATCCCATCTCCTTTTGCTACAGCTATTTTCATGAATTTTTTTATTTCTGCCTCAGATAGCCCGACGGTTCGGTGATTCGATTAATTTGCATGTATACGAATCCTGTATTTACCCTTATCCGGCCATGTATGAGGCTGTTGTGCCGCAAAAATAATCGATGTAGAAACTTTTACTCCAAATAATTCGTTTATAAATTGTGGCAGCAACTTTGTTTATATTTCAGTGTAACCAAAAATCACCCGTATGGTCAGCATGATTTCGGAAGGCGTTAAGGTAAGCGTGGAAACATTTTATCAGCAGGATTATTCAAACCCTTTGCAATCGGAGTTTATGTTTGCTTACCGTATCACCATAGAAAACCACAATTCGTTCCCGGTGAAGCTCCAAAGCCGGCACTGGCATATATTCGACAGCGATGGAAGCTACAGAGAAGTTGAAGGCGAAGGCGTAGTGGGTATGCAGCCAGTGATCACAGCGGGCGAAGAATACCAGTATGTAAGCGGTTGCAATCTTCACACAGAGATCGGCCGGATGCATGGCACCTATGTAATGGAGAACCTTCACAACAAAGAGGCCTTCGAAGTAAGTATCCCTGCATTCGATATGGTGACGCCGTTCAAATACAATTGAGGACAAGAAGCGAAGGGAACTATTTAAATGTTTAATGCTGAACGTTAAATATCAGATAGCATCGGCCTTTAGAAGGTTTGCTGTCTGCCATTCTTCAATTGGTTGCGACCTCGGTCCTTGTTCGAAACGCCTTTTAAATGCAGATTGACGCTTTATTTTGGCTTGTACTTCGCCTCCTGGAAGATCTTCCTGGCCGGGGTTGCTAAAATCTGCTGCATCGATTGCTGCGTATTTTTCTCAGCAAATTTTCTTACGATCCTCCATCCGATCCATTGACCGATGTTTCCTGGCGACGCTTCATGCGGCATGTCCTGAGTGAACGGCGCTTCTCCGATATAGTTTTGTATCCTTTCCTTGTCAACAGTATACAGATCGGGCGTATTCGCTAGCACAGACCCCCAGATGTTGCCTTCATTTTCATTGCACCATTCGAGCTGGCGCCGGGTGAAAAGTGTTTTAAGGCTGTCGGGCACACCGGGGAGAAAATGATCGAGCATGTACCACTGTTTTCCTTTTTCGATCATCTGTTCGATCAGCGTTGCGTCCTGGCTGGAATCGGGATAAATGGCAGTGGCAACAGCGCGGATACTGTTGGGAACAATGTATTCGGGTTCAAACCGTCTGCGCAGGTAGTCAAAATATTGAGCGGGATCATAAACGGGGAAATCCTTCCCGAGGAACATTTGAAGGCTGATGATCAGCGTGTCGTGATAATAAGTGGTTCCATAGATCTCCTGCGGATTTTCAGGATTAAGGCTTTCCACTGATGTATACACCGCCGGCAGCTTAAACGCCGGATAATAATACTTTACATACCTGAGACCAGATTCAAGGTCCTTGCGTATGCGGTCGATTTCCCTGTCGGAGAATTTTTTTTGCACTGAGTCTTCCAGCGATTTCATATTTCTGTAGTATTCCAGAACCGCCTCACTATAAGTTTTTCCCTGCTGGTGTACAATGAAATTGACCGGGGATAAGAATTCGAAATAGAGGGGCAGAAAGGCAGGGTATTTTTTATACAGGGCTTCAAGGGATGAACTCAATTGATTCGTGTCGAGTGCAAAGAAATCCCGGTCGAAACGCTGCACGTTTACATGAACCTGTACAGCGGAAACATCAGGCCGGCCGCCGTTATTCCCGCATGAGCACAGCACGAGTAACAAAAAGGCCAGAGAAAGTAAACGCATAAGCGATAAAGGGATTATTCGTGATTTATTACGGAACTTTGATACCATTGAATCAATAACGAAGATGAAGATTTTTTTAGCGCAGCAAAATTATCACATAGGAAATTTCGAATCGAACGCGGAAAAGATCATCGAAGGAATCCGGATGGCAAAGAAGGCAGGGGCCGACCTCGTCCTCTTCTCTGAACTTTGCGTATGCGGTTATCCGCCCCGTGATTTCGTAGAGTTCAATGATTTTATCCGTAAATGCTACGAAACCATCGACCACATAAAAGAACATGCGGATGACATTGGCGTACTGATTGGCAGCCCGGCGCACAATCCTCAAAAAGAAGGGAAGGACCTGTTCAATGCCGTCTTCCTGCTGCATGAGAAGCAGATCAAGGCGGAGATCCATAAAACCCTTTTGCCTACTTACGATGTGTTTGATGAGTACCGCTATTTTGAGCCCGCCTTTGAATGGAAGTGCATAGAGTTCAAAGGAAAAAAGCTTGCGGTGACCATTTGTGAAGACATCTGGAACCTTGGTGACAACCCATTATATCGCATCACGCCTATGGAAATGCTGATCAGGGAAAAGCCTGATGTGATGTTGAACCTTTCCGCATCTCCTTACAATTATGCAGCAGACGTAGTGCGCAGGAGCATCATGGAAGCACATACGCTCAAATACGGGCTGCCTATGTTGTACTGCAATACCGTGGGTTCGCAAACCGAAATTGTTTTTGACGGCGGAAGTCTTGTGTATGATATCAATGGGAATCTGGTCAGGGAAATGAAATATTTCAGTGAAGACTATGCGATTTTTAATTTGGAAGACCTGAGCAGGCGATCGGTCGCGAAGCGGCGGGCAGCCATGGCTTCAAACGAAAACAATGCCGGGGATCAGCCGCCTGAAGAAGCTATTGAAGCTGCTTCTGCCGTTCTCAGCGGAGGCCAGCATGGGGGTGCCCGCAAATATTATTATTCATCCACCGAAGTGGGCCGCGACAGGGATACGCTCGATTATCTCACCGACGATAAGAACATACAGGAAATACACGATGCTTTGATCCTTGGCATCCGCGATTATTTTCAAAAGATGGGATTTAAAAAAGCGACCCTGGGCGCCAGTGGTGGCATTGACAGCGCGGTTGTGCAGGCGCTGGCGGTGGAAGCGCTCGGCAGGGAGAGCGTTCACGTGTTGCTGATGCCATCCGAATTTTCATCCGATCATTCCATTTCAGACGCCGAGCAATTATGCCGCAACCTGGGCAACCGCTATGATATTGTGCCCATCAAGGGCGTGTATCAAAGCTTTCTGGATACGCTTCATCCCGTGTTCGGAAATCTCCCGTTCAGCATCGCTGAAGAAAATATCCAGAGCAGGTCGAGAGGCAACCTATTGATGGCGGTAGCCAACAAGTTTGGTTATATTCTTCTCAACACGTCCAATAAAAGTGAACTTGCCACAGGGTATGGTACGCTTTACGGAGACATGGCGGGCGGACTGAGTGTGCTGGGCGACTTGTATAAAATGCAGATATATGCGCTGGCAGCATATCTCAATAGAGATCGCGAGATCATCCCTAAAAATATTTTGACAAAGGCACCCTCGGCCGAGCTGCGGCCCAATGAAAGGGACACCGACAGTTTGCCCGATTACCCGGTGCTTGATCGCATACTCTACCAGTACATTGAACTGAGGCAGGGGCCAAGAGAGATCATTGCACAGGGCTACGATGCCGCGCTGGTAACAAGGATTTTAAAACTGGTGAATACGAATGAATACAAACGCAACCAGTTCTGCCCCATCATTCGCGTGAGCTGCAAGGCATTTGGTGTTGGCAGGCGACTGCCCATTGTGGCCAAATACCTTTCCTGATCAATGTTTGAGATTGACGATAATAGAAACCGCGCTCGCAGGAAGTCCGGGTACCAATACCGCAGATGTATCCTTTGCCAGTGAGAATGCTGTGCTGGTCAGTGCAATGATCCGGAACTGTCCTCCGGTTCCAATCAGTCCATTGCCTCCAACATTCAGCAGTGATTCATTGTTCTGAAAGTTCCAGGTAAAGGATTCGGTTTGTGGATCGGCCGCATTGCATTTGGTTGCTCCTTCGTCGGTGGTGCCGGTTCCGTCGTTGCGAAAAGTGGCTGTGTTATCGAGACGGCAGGGGCCAATGCTACTGATAGTTGTCAGGGCGAGATCGATGGATCCGTTCTTGTCTATATCT
>DATMHB010000625.1:0-2976 GCA_035555175.1 Flavisolibacter sp.
CCCTGTGTTAGTCCCGCACCGTTGTCAGCCTGATAACTTGTCGGCACAATAACAGCGTACCCCCAGTTGTTTGCAAGCAATTGTTGTTGCCAGGTTGGTGCTGGATTCGCAGAGGTGTCGCGGGGCAGTGTAAAGCCCGGTGGAAAAACAAAACCGAATTCCATGATCACAGGCACAGGCCCTTTCGCATTGGCCGGCGTGGATAAAGCGAGTTGAATGTCTACCTTGATGCCGGGATAAGAAGAATTGTCGACATGGCCGGCTAATTTTTTTGTAATGACAGGGAAGCGCCCATTCATTTCGTTAGTGGTGCTCAGTACCTCCCAATTAACTTTTGGAATTGTTGCGGGGAACCTTCCGTAAACTTCCCGGTCAAAGTCTTCTACAATTTCGGGGCGCCGTTCATTCCACCACGTTCTTGCATCCGAAACTTTCCTGCCGTTTTTCAATATCAAAGGATCGGGCAGGTTGCTATATGGGGAAGCTTTTGATTCATCGATGTTCGCGGCATTAGGCGCCTGCGGATTGTCGGAAGGACCAGGCCTTGTAGAACTGATGCCCAGGGTAGACAGCATTTCTCTATAATCCTTTTGCGTAAGGCGGTTAATACTATCGCGCCGAATACTGTCTGCCGGGGAAAGCCTGAATTGGCCAAAGCCTGTTACCGTACAAATTGCAACTGTCACAAACAAGCCCAGTATCTTTTTCATGGCATTATTTCTTTGATTGATAGTTTTTGATGTATTCACCGGCTTCTATCATTGTGGTATTCCAGATGCCGCCTTCATTTTCCTTTAGAAATCTCAGGAGCTCCGTATGCGCCTGCAGCGACACGTTCAGCGCATGCTCACCGCCCACGCCATGAAAAAGAAACACGATGAGCCCGCCCTTGCTCATCGCATCCTTCACCATCCTTATCAATTCAGGCCCGGTCTGCCCGTTGATCATAAATGAAGGAACATTATAAAGGTCAACCTTGTCGATGGTCAGGATTTCTCCTCTTACACCACGGGCTGCCACAAATTCATTTCTCAGTGGATCGATATAAGCTGTATCATGAATTTTTGTATCGCCGCAGGGGAATGCAAACGTCCTTTTCCATTTTCCGTCGATCGCCTTCAGGATGTTGTTCATCGTCCTGATCTCGTCTGTCATTCTTCTGATGGTATACCTGTTGAGGTCATAATCCGCAGTCACGAATTCTCTTCCTGGCAAATTGCCGGTACAGGGATGATGCACGGTATGATTCGCGAGCTCGTGTCCATTCGCCGCTGCTGCTTTCCATCCCGATATTTGCGAAGACAGCCCATTAAAATAATCGGAGATGTAAAATGTTCCTTTCAGTCCAACAGAATCAAGTGCGGGAATTACATTGGAAAGGTCCACGTTGAGACCGTCATCGTAGGTGAGCACCACGGCGCATCTCTTGTGCTGCCAGGGACCTTCTGTTTTTTCATTTGCCGCAAGGCCCCACACGGCTTCGGCCTCGAAGGGTGCAGCTGGTAAGCCTTCGCGGTTGTAAAGGTTCGCCCCCGCGGGGTTGTCCGCCCAGGCATAACGCACAAAGACAGGGTCCTGAATGCCGTCATTCCACACGACCACATGATCGCCTTCAATGATAGCGAATGCAGGAACAAATCTTCTGTCGCTGCCGGCAATGGTGAATGCGTACAAAGCTTCTCCATCATTGGCCACCAGTCCGCTGCCGGTAGCGTTGAAGGCGATGGAGATCTTGTTGCCTTGCTTTTCAGCAGATGCATATAACGCTCCGGTATAAACGATATTTTTTTCACCATAGGCAAC
This sequence comes from Flavisolibacter sp., assembly GCA_035555175.1. Taxonomy (GTDB): domain Bacteria; phylum Bacteroidota; class Bacteroidia; order Chitinophagales; family Chitinophagaceae; genus Flavisolibacter. Next base: position 1,804 of record DATMHB010000625.1, read on the forward strand.
CTTTTCAGCAACGAGGGCCAGTCTTGTTCCCACATCTTTTTTATTGGCCGGATGGATGTCATTCCATTCACCGAGATCGATGGCCGTCGCCATGCCCGTGTTCGGGACCGAAAGTGTTTTGAATTGTGCTGCCCTGAACTGAGCCCATTGACTTTCGGAAGGAGTATATTGCACTTCGCCATAGCCGGGCAACTGTACAAAGAGGAAGGGAAGATCTCCTTCTTTCCAACGCATGCGCCAGTCCGAAATGAGTGCGGGGAATAAGCGCGCATATGAGGTGGCGTCGCCGGTATTGCTTTCGCCCTGGTACCAGAGCATTCCTTTGATGGTGTAGTTTACCACCGGCGCGATCATCGCATTGAATAGGGCCGCCGGCTGATACTCCACCGTTATCGAAGGCATAGGCGTACCTGCAGAAGGAAGTGAAACCGCTCCTATTTTATATTGCCATTCCCCTCTAAGGTCAATAGAGTCCCCCGCAGCGACGATCGCATAAGGCTTGCCGGAAACGAATCCGCCCTTCCCTCCATTGTTGATGACGCGTACAACAATGGTATTTTTTCCGGGCTTTAGTAATCCTGCCGGAAGCTGATAGCGCCTTTGCGGGTACAAATAGCCGGTATTGCCTGCGGCAACCCCATTTACATAAACAAAATCGGCGTCAACGATCCTTCCTAAAACCAGTTTGGCAGGGATACCGGTCATCGATTGTGGCACATCGATTTCTTTTCTGTACCACACAATACCATCGAGGTCCTTAATGCCCTGGTCTTCCCAATACCCCGGCACATTGATAGAATGCCATCCCTTAGGATTGTATGAAGGATCATACCAATTAGGGTTATTCGTGAGGCCCTTATCATGCAGCCTGGGGCGCGACGCATTAAACGCTATTGCCTTCCTGTTGATGCCGAACACCAAGGCTGTGTCTTTATTGCTCCGAAGTTTTTTCAACGCTTCAGGAAAATCATATAGCGCTTCTTCACTCATCCAGGCCTCAATGGGGGAGCCGCCTACGCTTGCATTGATGAGACCAATAGGGATATGGTATTTCTGATAAATGGTCTTTGAAAAAAAATAAGCAACCGCCGAAAAATCACCAATGTCGCCGGGCAGCGCCGCCTTCCAATAACCGCCTGGTAATTCTTCGCGGGGCTTTTTAAGATCGGTTGC